>JBKBRD010000024.1:15913-17791 GCA_046292405.1 Allobosea sp.
GGGCCCTTGTACAGCAGGAGGCAGGTGGAAGCGGCCGATCCGCGCCCGATCCGCCCGCGCAGCTGGTGGAGCTGGGCAAGGCCGAAGCGCTCGGCATGCTCGATCACCATCACGCTGGCGTTAGGCACGTCGACGCCGACCTCGATCACCGTGGTGGCGATCAGGATTCGGGTGCGCCCGGCGACGAAATCGGCCATCGCCTGGTCCTTGTCACGGCCCGGCATCTGGCCGTGCAGCAGGCCGACCCTGTCGCCGAAGAGTTGCTGCAGCGCCTCATAGCGCTCCTGCGCCGCCGCGACGTCGAGCGCGTCGGATTCCTGCACCAGCGGGCAGACCCAATAGACCTGTGCGCCGCCCTCGATGGCCCGGCCGACGCCCGCCACCACCTCCTCATAACGGTCGAGCGAGATCACCTTGGTGGCGATCGGCTTGCGGCCGGCCGGTTTCTCGGCGAGCACCGAGACATCCATATCGCCGAACCAGGTCAGCGCCAGCGTGCGCGGGATCGGCGTCGCCGTCATGACGAGGATATCGACGGCCTCGCCCTTGGAGCCGAGCAGCAGGCGCTGATGCACGCCGAAGCGGTGCTGCTCGTCGACGATGGCGAGCGCGAGGTCTCGGAAAGCGACGCCCTCCTGAAACAGCGCGTGCGTGCCGACCGCGATGTCGATGCTGCCGTCGGCGAGACCCTCCAGCACCTGCCGGCGGCCGGGCCCCTTTTCGCGCCCGGTCAGCAAGGCGAGCTTGAAACCGGCCTTTGCCGCCAGCGGCGCCAGCCGCTCGGCATGCTGGCGGGCGAGGATTTCGGTCGGCGCCATCAACACCGATTGCCGCTTGGCCTCGGCGGCGGCCGCCATCGCCATCAGCGCCACCACGGTCTTGCCGGAGCCGACATCGCCCTGCAGCAGCCGCAGCATCCGCTCGGGCTTTTCCATGTCGTCATGGATGTCGGCGATCGCCTGGCGCTGGCCGTCGGGGAGGGTGAAGGGCAGGGCGCCCTCCAGCGCGCGCCGCACCGCGCCATCCCCGCTGGTCCCACGGCCTGCAGCCTTCTTCTGTTGGCGGCGCACCAGCGCCAGCGCGATCTGGCTGGCCAGCAGCTCGTCATAGGCGACGCGCCGGCGCATCGCCGTGTCGCCTTCGATCGCCTTGAGATCGGCCGGCTGATGCAGCGCCTGCAACGAAGCCCTGAACGGCGGGAAACTGCTGCGGGCGACGAAGCCGGGATCCTGCCACTCCGCCAGCTCAGGACATTTCTCGACCGCTGCGGCCACGATCCGCGCCATCACCCGCGGGCCGACGCCCTCGGTCAGCCCATAGACCGGCTCGAAGCTGGGCAGAGACGCCGCGAGCTTGGGATCGAGCAGCCGGTCGGGATGCACCATCTGGCGCATGCCCTCCCACAGCTCCATCTTGCCGGAAATGATGCGATAGGCCCCGATCGGCATGGTCTGCAGCAGATGCCGGACATCGGCATGGAAGAACACGAGCGTGACGTCGCCGCTCTCGTCCTCGACCAGAATGCGATAGGGCGCCTTGCCCTTGCCGGCCGGCGGCGGGCGATGCTCCGTCACGCGCGCGGCGAATGTCGCGACATCGCCGATCGGCGCCTCCGCGATGCTGGGGCTCGGCCGCCGGTCGACGGCGCCTGTCGGCAGATGGAACAGCAGGTCTATGACGCGCGCGCCGCGCAGCTCGTCGCCGAGAAATTTGTCCAGCGCTTTTCCAAGCTTGGGTCCGACGCCGGATAGGGTCGTCGCAGGGGCAAACAGCGGGTCGAGCGAGGTCGGGCGCAAGCGGGCTCACAAGCCTTTGTCCGGAGGGCGATAATTTGCAGCCGCCCGGCGCTGACTTCGCCGGGAGCCGACGCTATATAGC
>JBKBRD010000025.1:0-17764 GCA_046292405.1 Allobosea sp.
TGGCGATGCCGTGCGCCGCCACGATCGGCGTGACGATCAGGGTGATGCGGCTGCCCGGTATGCCGCCCATCGAATGCTTGTCGGCGACGATCGGCTCGTCCCAGCGCAGCGGCGTCGAGAAGCTCGACCGCACGCGGGCCAGCGCCACCACCTCCTCGTCGCTGAGCGAGCGCGTCGCGGCGACGAGAAAGGCTGCGATCTCGCTGTCGGGATAGCGGCCCTCGACGATATCGCGCAGCAATGTCTGGTATTGCTCGAGGCCGAGTTCCTGGCCGCGGATCTTGGCCTGGAGCGCGTCGCGGCTGTGCTGCGGCGGGGTGCGTTTCAGCGAGACGGCGGCGCGTGCAGGCAGGCCGAGCGCCGCAAACGCCGCCCGCGACAGGCCGAGCTCATGCGGCTGGAGCAATGTGCCGGCATCGACGAGATGGACCCGGGCGCGGATGGCGCGGCCCTGCGCGGCGATCTCGACCTTGCCCGGCCCGTCATAATCCTGCGCGCCGATGACGCTGTCTTCCGGGAGATAGGCGATCTGGTCGCGCCAGCCGTCGATCGGCAGCGGTTTCAACGACAGGAGCCGCGTCGCCTCGTCGAGCGCGCGCAGCAGGCGGGCGACGCCCTCTTCGCGCGTGCCGTCATTGCTGACTGTGACGCTGTCGACTCCCGCCGGCAGCGACAGCGTGCTGCGCGCCAGCCGCGCGGCGATGTCCTGCTCCGTTTCCCGCCCGCGCGCCGCCAGGCGCTGCGCCAACGTCTCGGGAGAGGCGGTGATCACGAGCGCGATCAGGCGCGGCGCCTGGCCGACGAGCTGCGCCAGCACGGCGCGCGAGCCATTGGCAATGACGTGGCGACCGGCCGCCAGCTCGTCGCGCAATTCGGCGCGCAGGCCGTAGCTGAGGCCATGGGCCTGCCAGGAAACCAGCAGCGCGCCGGCGCGCTCGAGCGCGGCGAAGCCTTCCGCGTCGATCGCCTCATGCGCCTCGCCGCCGGCGTCGGCGGGGCGCGTGATCAGCCTCGTGGCGAAGCTGAACCTGGCGTCGTTGCGCAGCGCGGCGCGGGCGCCGTCGATCAGCGTGTCCTTGCCGGCCCCGCTGGGGCCGACCACGAAGAACAGGATGCCGGACGCCATTCCACCTGCCATGCCGCGCTTTCGTCTCAGGCCTCGTCGAGCCCGATATCGACCGCCGGGGCCGATTGGGTGATCTTGCTGGTCGAGATGTAGTCGACGCCGGTCTCGGCGATGGCGCGGATGGTCTCGAAGCGAATGCCGCCGGACGCCTCGACCTTGGCGCGTCCCGCGATAAAGGCGACGGCCTCGCGCATCGCCGGCACGGGCATGTTGTCGAGCATGATGACGTCGGCTTTCGCGGCGACCGCCTGCCTGACCTGCTCGAGACTGTCGCATTCGACCTCGATCTTGGTCAGAACCGGCAGGTTCCGGCGCGCCCGCTCGACGGCAGGCGCGATGCCGCCGCAGACGGCGATGTGATTGTCCTTGATCATGACGCCGCCATCGAGCCCCAGACGATGATTCAGGCCGCCGCCGCAGGTCACCGCATGTTTCTCCAGCATGCGCAGCCCGGGCGTCGTCTTGCGGGTGTCTATCAGGCGGGCGGATGTCCCCTTGATGACATCGATGTAGCGCGCCGTCTCGGTGGCGATGCCCGAGAGGCGCTGCACGATGTTGAGCGCGGTGCGCTCGGCGGTCAGGATGCCGCGCGCCGGCCCCTTCACCAGCAGCAGCGTCGCGCCCTTGTCGACGCGGTCGCCGTCGGCTGCGGCGAGCTCGACGCTCAGCGCCGGCTCGTAGCGCCGGAACACCGCGGCCGCGACCTCGAGCCCGGCCACCACCATCGGCTCGCGCGCATTCATCCGAAAGGCGCCGGTCTCGCCCGGCTCGATCATCACCTGCACCGTCAGGTCGCAGGAGCCGATATCCTCGGCCAGCCAGAGGTCGATCAGCCGTTCGGTGGTGAAACGATCGTACATTCTGGCGCCCCGTCCGGCTCCCCCGGAAGTTGGAAATCAGGTCCGGCCGGGGAGCGACGGATGCGGCTGGCCTGTGGCAATCTCGTTTGTATACCAACGATGCTGAACGGCATGAAACCTGTCAAGAGCGGATTGGATCAGCGGGTCCTGCCTCGCCGGCGCCTCCCAAAGCCCTTGCCCGGATGCAGTGAACAGACCGATTTTTCCTCAATTTTCAGTCGCATGGCCAGGATTTGAGCAGCGCTCCCGGCGGCGCGTCAACGCCATTGACAACTTGTTTCTACACCAACAAACTCGGCTGACGATCCGCGCCTAGACGGACCGACCAAATCGAGCGGCTCAGCCGCCGGGGACTTGCATACACCAACAGCTCGCCAAAACGCTGCCTTGACGCGGCGCCGCGGCGGGAGCTGGTTTCGATTGTCAGGTCGACGCGCAGGCGTCCTGAGCTTGGGGAGAGCATGTCATGAAACGGATTGCGATCGCAGCGGGGCTGGCCTTGGCGCTGGCGGCGGGGCCGGCCCTGGCCCAGAGCGGCGGGCTGAAGAAGATCACGCTCTCGGGCGGCTCGGTGGGCGGCGCCTGGAGCGCGGTCGGCGCCGCCATCGGCGAGACCATCCGGCGTGAATCGCCCGGCGTTTCCTTCGGTTACGAGCCCGGCCGGGAGGCCGCCAACATCCAGCTGGTGTCGCAGGGCAAGGTCGAGCTCGGCATCGCGCATGCCCAGCTCGCCAAGCGGGCCCAGGCCGGCGAGGAGCCGTTCAAGGCGCCGGTGACCAATCTGCGCGCCATCGCGCTGATCGACCCGCAGGCCGCCGTGCAGATTCTGGTGCGCGAGGATTCCGGCATCGACAGTTTCGAGGCGGTTCTCGCCGTCAAGAAGCCCGTGCGCGTGGTGCTCAACCAGCGCGGGACGCTGATGGCGGTCACCGGCGAGGAGGTGTTCAAGGCCTATGGCATCACCGCCAAGGACATCGAGGGCTGGGGCGGGCGCATCCACCATGTCGACTACAATGCCGGGCTGGAGATGCTCAAGAACGGCCAGGCCGACGTCATCATCAACATGCTGGCCTTTCCCTCCGGGCAGATCAACAGCGCCACGCGCGAGATGAAGGTGAAGATGCTGGGCATCAGCCCGGCCGCGACGGCCAAGCTCAACGCGCTGCTCGGGACCGCGCCGATCGCCGTGCCGGCGGGCACCTATCCGTTCCAGCCCAGCGAGATCGCGACGATCACCGGAAACGTCGTGCTCTTCGCCTCCGCCGAGATGAAGGACGAGGATGCGGGCGCCATCGTCGACGGGCTGATCAAGAACTTCGCCTATCTCAAGCAGGCGCACGCCATGCTGGCGAAGCTCGAGCCCGCCGACCTGACCAAGGTCGCGCCGCTGGCCCTGCATCCCGGGGCGGAGAAGGCCTATCGCAAGGCCGGCCTGCTGAAGTGACCTGCCGCGTTCCAGCCGCTCGATCCTGACGAGGCCGCCATGTTGACGTTGCTGCGCCGGCTCGCGCCGGGCCATTCCCGCGACCTGCCGGCCCCGGAGAAATGGGTGGTTCACGTCGTCGGCTTCGCCACCGCGCTGCTTCTGCTGGCGATCTCGTTCGGCTTCTACGTCAATCGCGAGATCGCGCTGTTCATCTTCCTGGGAGCGGTGCTGAGTCTCGCCTTCCTGACCACGACCGGCAATCCGCTGCGGCCGCGCGGCCGGTCGTGGTGGGCGCTCGCGATGGTGGGGCTGGCGGCGCTGTCCTGCGGTTATTTCATCGCGATGCATCCGGTGCATGAGCTGCGCCTGCCGATGATCGACGCGTTGTCTTGGCTCGACATCGCCGCCTCGATCATCCTGATTGCGCTGGTGCTCGAGGCGACGCGGCGCTGCATCGGCATGACGCTGGTGACGCTGGTGCTGGTTTTCCTGGCCTATGCCGTGTTCGGCAGCAAACTCACCGGCGCCTTCGCCCATCGCGGTTTCTCCACGCAGGAGATGGTCGACCACCTCGTCTTCTCGACGAACGGGCTGTTTGGCCCGGCGCTCGAGGTCGCGGCCTTCCTGGTCTTCGTCTTCGTCATCTTCGGCGCGTTGCTCGACCGGTTCGGCGGCGCAGATTTCTTCTACGACATGGCCAACAGCCTCGTCGGGCGCCAGGTCGGCGGGGCGAGCAAGGTCGCAGTGGTGTCGTCGGGGCTCTATGGTTCGATCTCCGGCTCGCCGACCGCCGATGTCGTCACCACCGGCTCCTTCAGCATCCCCTTGATGATCCGCACCGGCACGAGCCGCACCCATGCCGGGGCGATCGAGGCCGCGGCCTCGACGGGCGGGGCGCTGCTGCCGCCGGTGATGGGCTCGGCCGCCTTTCTGATGACCGACTTCACCGGCATTCCCTACGCCTCGATCGTGCTGGCGGCGCTGATTCCGGCGCTGCTCTATTATCTCTCGGTCTTTCTCGCCGTGCATTTCAAGGCGCATCGCGACGGGCTGCCGCCGATGTCGGTGGGCGAGACTCCGTCCGTGCTGTCGGTGCTGAGGCGCGACTGGATCTATCTGCTGCCGATCGGCCTGCTGGTCTGGGGCGTGCTCAGCCTGAACCGTCCCTCCTTCGCCGGCGCGATCGCCTGCGCGGCGCTGCTGCCGGTGGCGATCCTGCGCGAGCGCTCGCCGGCGCGGCTGATGAAGGCGCTCTTCTTCGGGCTCAGCGACGGGATGAAGGGCATGATCGGCGTCGGCGTCGCCTGCGCCATCGCCGGGCTCGTGGTCGGCACGCTGTCGATGACCGACCTGACCGGGAAGATCAGCTCCGGCCTGTTCACCCTGGCCGGCGGCAGCCCGCTGCTGACGATCATCACCGCCGCCTTCGTCATCATCGTGCTCGGCATGGGCATGCCGACGCCTGCCGTCTATGCGCTCTCTGCGGTGCTCGCCGCCCCGGCGCTGATCGCGCTGGGCATCGCGGTGCTGCCGGCGCATCTCTTCATCGTCTATATCGCCTCGATGTCGGCGATCACGCCGCCCGTCGCGGTCGCTGCCTTCGCCGCGGCCTCGATCGCCCAGGCCAATCCGGTCAAGATCGCGCTGGTCGCCTGCCGCGTCGCCATGGTCGCCTTCGTGCTGCCTTTCGTCTTCATCTATCACCCGGCCCTGCTGATGAACGGCAGCCCTGCCATGATTGCCCTGACCGTCGCGCTGGTCGCCGCCGGCATCATCGCCCTCAATGCGGCGTTCGAAGGCTATTGCCTGATCACGCTCGACCTGGTGAAGCGGGGCTTGCTGCTACTGGCCGGGCTGGCGCTGTTCCTGCCGTCGGATCTGGCGCGGGCGGGCGGCGTCGCGCTGTTCCTGGCGATGATGGTCTGGCTCCTCGCCAGCCGCCGCTCGTCATCCCGGCCTGTCGCCATCGCCGGTTGAGCGCGCCAAGCGGACGACCCTGCCCCAGGCCTCAGCGGATCAGTTTCGAAACCGGGCGGAACTGCAGGTGGCTGGCGCTGCGCAGCCATTCGAACACCGCCATCTCCGTCGTCACGATCTCGGCGCCGTGACGCTGCAGCCGCTCGATCGCGACCGCCTTCGATTCCGCAGCGCGCGAGCCGACGGCGTCCTGCACCAGAAAGACCCGGCGCTTATGCGCCAGCAGGCTGATCGCCGTCTGCAGCACGCAGACATGCGCCTCGCAGCCGCAGAGGACGAGATCCCCGTCCCCCTCCAGCGCCGCCAGGAACGCCGGCTCCGCGCAGGCGTCGAAGCTCATCTTCGTAACGACCGGGCCGCTTCCGGCCAGGTCCGGCACAGTCGCGCCGAGGCCGGCCGGGTTCTGTTCGGTCATCAGCACGGGCAGCGCCAGCAGCCTGGCGGCTTCGACCAGACGCCGCGCATTGGCGACGAGGCGCCCTCCGTCCTGGATGGCGGGCATCAGCCGCGCCTGAAAATCGATGATGACGAGGGTGGAATGGGCAGGGCTGATCAGCGGCATGGAAGGCGCCTCCGCAACGGGTCGGCATCATGCCACAGCCCGTGAACCCGCGCATCCAGCCGCGGCGCCAATCCCCTCCCGTCGCCGTTCGACTGACTGCCGGACCATGGGCCTGACAGGCAAGTTCGTCCCGGCCGGAACCGGATCGACGCGCGCATCGTTTCCCCCGCTATAAGGGGGTGCGATGCGGTTCAAGCGGTTCTTCAGGCGACGCTGGGTGATCGGCGCGGTCGCGGCCCTGCTCGGGGCGGCGGCAACGCTCGTCGCGATCAATCTCGCGCCGGAGCCCCGCGAACTCAAGGAGCCGCTGCCGCATCATCTCGCGGCGTCCGACCAGCAGTTCCGGCTGTCGATGGGCGCGCTCTTCGGGTCGAATTTCATTCCCGGCAACCGGATCGAGTCGCTGGTCAATGGCGACCGGATCTTTCCGGCGATGCTGCAGGCGATCGGCGCAGCCCGCAACACCATCACCTTCGAGACCTATATCTACTGGGCCGGCGACATCGCCAACCGTTTCGCCGATGCGCTTGCGGCCAAGGCGCGCGAGGGCGTCAGCGTCAAGGTGTTGCTGGACTGGGTCGGCAGCATCCCGATGGAGGAGGCGCTCGTCGCCCGCATGCAGGCCGCCGGCGTCGAAGTGGTCCGCTTTCGCCCGATCCACTGGTACACGCTCGACCGGGTCAACAACCGGACCCATCGCAAGCTGCTGATCGTCGATGGCCGCATCGGCTTCACCGGCGGCGTCGGCATCGGCGACGAGTGGACCGGCGACGCGCGCAGCCCCAAGGAATGGCGCGACAACCATTATCGGCTGGAAGGGCCGGCCGTGGCCGAATTGCAGGCAGCCTTCGCCGAGCACTGGATCGAAGCCACCGGCGAGTTGCTGATGGGCGACCGCTTCTTCCCGGCGATCGCCCCCGCGGGCGAGACCGGGGCCCAGATCGTGGTCAGCTCGACGCATCAGCGCAATGTCATGCATCTGATGCTGATGACGGCCTTCGCCGCGGCCGAAACCCGGATCAGGATCGCCACGCCCTATTTCGTGCCCGATCCGATCGCGCGCCAGCAATTGCTGGCGGCGCGGCGGCGGGGCGTCGAGGTCGAGATCATCGTGCCCGGCCCGGAGACCGATGCGCGGCTGGTCAGCAAGGCCTCACGCCATTTCTGGGGCGAGCTGCTCGAGGCCGGCGTCAAGATCCACGAATTCCAGCCGACCATGTTTCACGTCAAGCTGGTCGTGGTCGACGGCCTCTGGAGCTCGGTGGGCTCGACCAATATCGATGAGCGCGCCTTGCGGCTGAACGACGAGGCCAACATCAACCTCTACGACCGAGCGGTCGCGGCCGAGCAGAACCGGCTGTTCGAGGCCGATCTGGCGCTGGCGAAACCCTATACGCTGGCGCAATGGCAGGCCCGGCCCTGGACGCAGAAGCTCTCGGACTGGATGGCGAGCTGGCTGCGCAGCCAGATTTGAGGAGATGCGCGACCTCCCGGGCCGCCGGCGGCGGAAACTGCGCCGCCAGCCCCGGGAATGCGTGTTCAACAACGATGCCACCGGCTCGCCATCACCACCGGTAGGACAGGGTCGCCTTGCCGGCGTAGCCGCTCGTCTTCTTGCCGAACTCGCCATCGAAGGAGGCGGCGAGGGAGAGGCCGTTGCGCAATGAGGTCTCGACCGAGGCGCCGATGAGCGCCTTGTTCGCCGCCGGCTTGCCGCCGCTGGTCCGGAAGTCGAGCCCGGGGAAGGTCCGGAATCCGGCCAGCACCCCGCCGTCGCGCTGGAAGCCGCGGGCCCAGCCGGCGCGGCCGCGCAGCGTCAGCGCCTGGTCGCCGAGCGCGACTTCGCGTTCCAGACGCAGACCGAGTTCGGCGCGGCCAGCGTCGACATCATGCGAACCGAACTGCAGGGCGAACCGACCGAGTCCGGACTCGCGATAGGCTGGAAGCATCTCGCGGCTGAGCTGACCCGCGAGATAGGGCGTGACGGCGAGCCAGGGGGTGGCGGTCTTCCAGCCGGCCTCGAGGCGGCCGGACACCGTGTTGCTGTCGTATTTGGCGCGCAGGGTCTGCCCATCGACGCCGGGGCGCTGCGCCGTGACGTGCTGCCAGCCATAGGTGAGCGCGCCGGAAAGATAGGCCGGGCCGCTTTCGTGGCGGGCGTATAATCCGAACTGCGCGAGGTCCGAGGTTCCAGCGCCGGCGCCGCGTATGTTGAACGACGACCCGCCGCCGGCCATGGCGAAGCCGAGGAGGGTGTTGGAGCCGAGACGGTAATCGGCGCCCGCCGCCATGCCGGAGACCCGAGCGCTGCCGGAGCCGGCTCCTGCTTGCGCAGCGGTGCTCTGCGAGCCGGCGAAGCCGCTGGCCCACAGGTACCAGCGCGGGTCGAGGCGCGATCCGCCCTTGCCGGTCACGGCGTCGATCGCCTGCTGCGCCGGGTGGCTGGCGGAGGATGCGTAGGATGCGTAGGCGCTCGGGCCGCCGAGGCCGAGGGACCCCAGCGCCGCATCGGGCGTGCGGCCTGCGAAGCTCTGCTCGGTCAGCAGCCTGCCGAAGACCTGCGTCGCCTTGACGGAGGCCTGTCGAGGGCCCGTGGCCAGCTCGCCGGAGGCCTGCGACAGGGTCGTCGGGGTCAGGGCCCCGAAAATGGCGGGCACGGATCCCTTGTCCCGGAGATAGGCGGCCAGCGCATCGGCGACGCGCTTCTGGTTGCCCGCGAGCGAGCCGCCCTCCGGATTGAAGTCCAGGTTGAAGTCGAGATAGGCGTTGTTGGCGTCATAGGCCAAGGACGGCTTGAACGCGGCGGGAATGCCGGCGCTCGACACATTGCCGAAGCGGCCGGCCACGGCCTGATCGGCGGACAGGATGGCGTAGCGTTTGCTGACCGCGCCCGACCCGGCCATCATCGCCGCGACGGCGCCGCCCTCGAGTCGCGCAGTGCCGCTGACCTTCGTCAGATCCGAGGCGGCGCCGGCGAGTTCGACGAAGTAGCGGGAACTCGCCGACAGCGCGAGGTCGCCCTTGACCGAGAGCGTGCCGATCGAATTGCCCGGCAGCAGCGCGCCCGCCACCTCGGTCGCGCCGACCGTGCCCGTGCCGCTGAGCGCGCCGGTCACGCCGATCTTCGTCAGCTGCGAGGCGGCGATCGAGCCGTCGACGCTGAGCATGCCGCCATTGACATCGGTGCGGCCCGTATAGCTGCTGACTCCGCTCAGCTTCTGGTAGCCGCCCGTCAGGCTCAAGCCGCCCTGTCCGGAGATCGAGCCGGAGAAGCTGTCCGCCGCGGCCGTGAGCGTCAGCGTCTTGCCGCCGAGCTCGACCGCCCCGCGCCCCGCCAGGCTCTTGATCGCGGCGCCCGACTGCGTGCCGGCGATGTCGAAGCCGGAGCCGGGATTGACGAAAACGCGGCTGGAGGCCGCGATGCTGCCGGCGCCGGTGAGCGCCAGCGTCCCGGCGCTGATCCAGGTCTCGCCGCTATAGCTGCTGACGCCCGAAAGCGAGAGCTTGCCGGCGCCGCGCTTGACCAGCATGCCGGCGCCGGAGACGGAGCCGGCATAGGCGCTGTCGTCGGAGCGATTGAAGGCGAGCACCGCGTCATTGGCGATATTGCCGGTGATCGAGCCTTTGACGCCGCCATCGCCGATCTGCAGCATCCCGCCGCGGATCGTCGTGCCGCCGGTGTAGCTGTTCTCGCCCGTCAAGATCAGCGTGCCGCCGCCATCCTTGGTCAGGGAGCCGGCCTTCGCATAGCTGAGATAGGCGAGGCGCTGCAGCTCCTGCGCCTTGAACTCGTCGCGCAGGGGATTGGTCGCCATGATCTTTTGGTTGAACGCGTCGAGGATCGGCTGAAGCTTGGTGTCGGTCCAATCCTGCAGGCCAGCGATCGTGCGGTTTCTCAACGCAGTGTAAATCTCGTCGGCGAGTGGATTCTCGCGCATATTTTGGTAGGCCATTTCATAGGTATCATAGTTTTCGTCAGATTTGTTTTCTTGTAAGGCTTGTTCCGCAACAAGTAGATCCTTTACGAGATTGATAGATTTGTCGTATGTATCATAGTGTTCTTGGATTTTTTCCTCTTTGATCTTTTGATTCTCTGCCTTGACCGCGTCATTCTCGGCATAGTCTGCGCCGAGCCCAAGCGCCGCCCTGCGCTTGGCCCATTGATCGGCCGCCTTCACCTGCGTCTCGGCCCGCTGGCGGATCGCGGTGTCGGAGATGTCGTTGGACCAGGTGTCCTTGAAGCCGGCGGGCATGTTGACGCGGAACGGACCCAGGAATTGCCCAGGGCCCAGAACCGCCTTCTTCAGGTCGATCAGGCCCCAGCCGGTCTGATCGCTGACGCGTTCGGAGCCCATTTGCCGCGCCGTCGTCAGCAGGACGTCGCGCACGGCTCCCGGCGTCAGATAGGGGTAGCGTTCCAACAGCAGGGCCATGGCGCCGGTCGCATCCGAGCTCGCCTGCGAGGTTCCGCCGAAGAAGGTGTAGCGCGGAACCGGTTTGCCGTCCGGCCCGCGGTCGAACGACGTCGCATGCGTCGCGTTGTCGGCTGCGGCCAGACAATAGTATTTGGCGACCCCGCACCGGTTCGAATAATTGGCGATGTCGCTGTTTTCGTCCGCAACGGCCGTCACCGTCAGAAAATTCGGCTCCATGCTCGGGATGAAATAGGGCAGCATCGCCGGCAGGGTGGGCTGGGCATTTCCATAATTGCCGGCCGCCTGTACGAGAACGATGCCCTGATCCGTCGCGCGTTTCATGGCCATGGCGGTCGCGTTGCTGGGATCCAGCAGAAAGGCTTCGTATTCCCTCACGGCATCGCCGTTCGGCGCCATCTGCCACTCTCCCAGAATGACCTGGACGCCGGCATTTCTGAGCGCGTCATAAGACGCCGCCATGATGTTGTTATCGATCTGCGTCAGGTTGTTGTAAAAATCCTGCGAGGTGTCGCCGACGCCGACGTAAAAGGATCGCGCGGCATAGAGCGTTGCGCTGGGGGCGAAGCCCATCGAGCCTTGTCCGTCGCGATTGCCGACGATCTGCCCGGCGGCCTGGGTGGCATGTCCCTGCTTCGGATAAGGGAAGGGCGGTTCCGCGCCATTGAGCGCAAACGGATCTCCGGCCTTCGTCTTCGTGGTCGTGGCCCCATACACGCCTGTCGTGCGGACGCCGACGATGTTGGCGCCGGCCAGGCCGGGATGCCCGATGAAGATCCCGTTATCGACCAATCCGATCCTGGCGCCCGCGCCGGTCAACCCCATCGCGAAGGCATATTCGGCCTTGAGCGTCTGCAGCATGGGGGAGTTCTTGTACTCCTGGCGGAGCGTCCAGCTCTTGGCCGCCGCTTCCCATCCGGCCGGGTCGTTGAGGGGATTGGCAAAGAAGGGCAGTTGGGCGTCGACGTTCGGCGCCGAAGGATCGGCCTCAGCGAAAGCCGCGGTGGAGCCGAGCAGGAACGCCAGCAACGCCGGCAGATGACGCCGCCCCTGCAGGGCGCGCGGACGAGGCGAGCGGGCGGCCTTTCGTTTGTCGTTCACCGGATTGGACTTCATGACGGAACGCACCCCTCGTTGATACAGGTTCTTCATCGACCCAGTACAAAATTGTTAACTCTACGTCATATATGAGTCAATATTGTTCAACAATCAGCCTTAATTTGACGAAATTGATAGTTTGTTTTGTTGAAATCAGTATTGGTGTTACTCTTTTCATTCTTGGCACTGGAGGGATGTGGGCGGCGCTGCGGCCTCTCGCAGGATCCCGCTCGCCCTGGCTGGCGCGGCTTATGCGCGGACTGACAGGCGGACCGGTCCTGCCGGCGGCCAATCGGCGCGGCCGATGCGCGCGTCCGCGCGCGCGGCCAGGCCGCGACGAGAGGCCGGCCGCTGTTCGAGCGACCCAAGGTCAGATCTGATCCGGGACAGAATTCATTGCCGCTTGCTGTACGTCAGCGGCGCGGATAGGGATGGCATACAACACTGAACCGAACCGCAGGCCGCTCCCGAAATGCCCAGCGCCGTCGAATTCCGCGCCGCCCCAACGCCGGGGACGGAAGATCGAGTCCATCTGGATCTCGTCTCGGCGCCGCAGCCCCGCGACAAAATGGTGGCCGATCATATAAGGCAGGGCGTCAATTCCGGGATTCTGACCCCTGGGAGCCATCTCTCCGAGAGCGGCCTGTGCAGCGAGCTGCAGGTGTCGCGCAACACGGTGCGGGAAGCCTTTCGGTTCCTGACGCAGGAGGGGCTCCTACGCCACGAAGCGAACCGCGGCGTCTTCGTCACGACGCCATCTCCGGCCACGATCGTCGACGTGTTTCGGGTTCGCCGGACGATCGAGTGCCCGGCGCTGGCGCAGGCCTATCCGAAGCACCCGGCGGTGCAGCAGATGCGCGCGGCGGTGAAGAAGGCGGAGGCTTCGCGGCGCGACGGCGACTGGCGGGCCGTCGGCAACGCCGACATCGCGTTTCACGCCGCGGTGGTCGCGCTCACCGACAGCCCGCGGCTCATGGCGTTCTTCCGGCGCGTCTCGCTGGAGCTGCGGCTCGTCTTCGGCCTGATCCGCAGTCCGGAGTTTCTGCACGAACCCTATATCGAGCGGAACCGCGCCATCCTCGAAGCGCTGGAATCCGGCGATGCGGCCGGGGCGGCGGAACAGATGGACAGGTATCTCGCCCATGCCGAGCGCTTCATCCTGACGACCTACGCCCGCGTCCTCGACGGGGAAGACGCCTGATCGGCTCGCAGGGCAGTCATTGAGCCGCTCGCGCCGAGACCGTGGCGCCCAAGACAGTGAGCGGCGTCGCGATGGCGTCCCGGAAGGGATTCGAACCCCTGACCTACGGTTTAGGAAACCGTTGCTCTATCCTGCTGAGCTACCGGGACGCATCGCGACGCTCTCTATCATGCTCGCTCCCGCGGTTCCAGAGCCCAACGCGGCGACTATGCGGCGGCTGGCGTCGCGGCGGGCTGCGCTGCGCCGCACGGATCGCGCGCCAGACCCTGCGCCGCCGGGATCCCGCCCACGGGAGCTGAGACCGGCTGCGGGATGCTGTATCATCCGCGCATGACGCTGCGCTCCGCTGTCCTGTCGCTGCTTCTGCTCGCATCCGGCCCCGCCGGGGCGCAAGCTTGCGCCGTCGGCGCCGCGCAAGGCGAGCCGGTTCAGCTATCGGGGGTCGACGCCCATGGCGATCCGACGCTGGCGGATGGGCGCGTGCTGCGGCTGGTCGGGATCGCGCCGCGGCAGGATGAGGAGGAGGATAAGCGCTTCCGCGCCGGCGTGGCGCGCTGGCGCGGGCGGGCGCTGACGCTCGCGCCGCTCGGCCCGGCCGATCGCTGGGGGCGGCTGCCGTCGCGGCTGTTTACCGACGCGGAGGGCGGCGCGGCGCTCGACATCAATGCGGCCCTGATCGCCGCAAGGGCGGCGCGGGCGATGGCCGAGCCGGCTTTCGCGCCCTGCGGCCAGGCGGGGCCTCGCGCGGTTAAGCCTGCGTCAACCACGCCGGCAGATGCTGGAGCGCGCGAGGCGGCGGCGATCGATGGGCTCGATGGCCATGATATTGCCGCCTTGAAGGCGCAAGCGGGCAGGATGGTGACGCTTTCGGGGCGGATCGCCTCGGTTGGAGAGCGGGCGCAGCGCACCTATCTGAATTTGTCACGGCGACGCGGAGAGGCGGCTTCCATCGTAATGTCACGCAGGGTCTGGCGGGAAATGCAGGGCGCCGGCTGGACCGCAGCCCGGCTGAACGGTAGAGCCGTGAAAGCCCATGGCGTCCTGTCCGGCCAGGATGGCCTCCTGCTCGACCTCGCCTCCGCCTCGGCCCTGGATGTGATCGACTGAAAAACAACATGGTGTCGTTCCAGCCCCTCAAGGCGAGCAGCCTCGCCAGGCGGATTGCGGCGGTCGCGCTTCCGGCCCTGCTGCTGCTCGGCTGCACCAGCGACCAGAGCGCCCTGCTGCCCGCAACGGGCGATCTCGCGCCGCGCGTCGGGCCGATCGCGCGCGCGGCCGATCGCGAGCATCTGCGCCTGCTCGAGGCGTTCGGCGGCGAATACCGCGCGCCCGTCGCCCGCGCGGCGCTCGACGACATCGTCCAGAAACTGGCGAAGGCCAGCGACGGCCAGATCGGCTCCTATGAGATCACCATCCTGAACTCACCGGTTGTGAACGCTTTTGCCCTGCCGACCGGCCGGCTCTATGTCACGCGCGGGCTGCTGGCGCTTGCCAACGACACCTCCGAGATCGCTTCGGTGCTGGCCCATGAGATCGCCCATGTCACGGCCCAGCATGCTGTCGAGCGCGCCGAGCGCGAGGCGGAATCGGCGCTGGTCAGTCAGGTCGTGTCGCAGGTGCTGAACGACCCTGTCGCCGGCGCCGCCGTGCAGGCGGGGTCGAAGCTCTCGCTCGCCAAATTCTCGCGGCAGCAGGAGCTGACCGCTGACCAGATCAGCGTGCGCAACATCGCGCGGGCGGGCTTCGATCCCTATGGCGCCGGCCGTTTCCTGGCGGCGCTCGGCCGCAACACCGCCTTCCGCAACACCGCCCAGGGGCAGAGCGCCGAAGGCAAGCGCCTCGACATTCTCTCGAGCCATCCCTCGACGCCCGAGCGGGTCGCCGCCGTCACCGGCGCCGCGCGACAGCTCGGCGCTCCCGGCATCGGCGAGCGCGATCCGCTGCGCTGGCTCAGCGTCGTCGACGGGCTCGCCTTTGGCGACGATCCGCGCGACGGCATCGTGCGCGGCCGGCGCTATGTGAACAGCGCCTTGCGCATCGCCTTCACCGGCCCGGAAGGGTTCCAGCTCGAGGCGGCGCGCGACATGGTCATCGGCGTCAGCGCCAATGGCGCCCAGGCGCTGCGCTTCGATTCGGTCACGATGAAGCCGGAGCAGACGCTGGAGGCCTATGTCGCCTCCGGCTGGATCGACGGCGTCGAAACCAGCGCGGTGGAGCGGCTGGACATAGGCGGCCTGCCGGCGGTGACGGCGACGGGAAAAGGCACGGATTGGACGTTCAGGCTGGCTGCCTTGCAGTCGGGAACGCGCGTCTACCGCTTCATCCTGGCGGCGCGCAGCGGCTCCGATCCGGAGCGGGCGCTGCGCAGCGTGATCGAGAGCTTCCGCAGCCTCAACCCGCAGGAGGCGCAGGCGGTGCGCCCGACGCAGATCCGGCTGGTCACGGCCTCCGACGGAGACACGCCGGCGACGATGGCGGCGCGGATGGCGGGGCAGGATCGCGCCCAGGAGCTGTTCATGGTCCTGAACGGGCTCGACCGGGCCGGTCCTCTGGTCGCCGGCCAGCGCTACAAGATCGTCGCGGAATAGCGCTCAGATCAGAGCCGCAGCGCCTTGCGGGTGGCGATCGAGCAGCGCCCGCTTGAGCTTTTCCAGCGCGCGGTTCTCGATCTGGCGGACGCGCTCCTTGGAGATGCCGAGGCGGTGACCCAGCGCATCGAGCGTGCAGGCCTCCTCGACCAGGCGACGTTCGCGCACGATCTTCAGTTCGCGCTCCGAGAGAACCGCCAGCGCATCCTGCAACCAGGCCAGTCTGCGGTCGCTGTCGATGCCGTTGCCGACGACCTCATCCTGCAGCGAGCCCGTGTCGGGCAGCAGGTCCATGCGCTCGGCGCCTGAGCCGTCATCCTCGCCGATCGGAGCGTTGAGCGAGAGATCGGGACCCGAGAGCCGTGCATCCATCGAGGCGACATCGGCGCGGCTGACGCCGATGCGGGCGGCGATGGCGCCATAGGCGGCTTCGCTCATCCGCTCCTCGCCGCCACGGGTCAGTTTCGCCCGCAGGCGGCGCAGGTTGAAGAACAGCGCCTTCTGGGCCGAGGAGGTGCCGCCGCGCACGATCGACCAGTTGCGCAGGATGTAGTCCTGCATCGAGGCGCGGATCCACCAGGTCGCATAGGTCGAGAAGCGGACCTCCCGCGCCGGTTCGAAACGCGCCGCCGCCTCGAGCAGGCCGACATGGCCCTCCTGGATGAGATCGGCGAGCGGCAGGCCGTAATGGCGGAAGCGCGTCGCCATGGCGATGACCAGGCGCATATGGGCGGAGGTCAGCTTATGCATCGCGGCTTGGTCGCCCAGCCCGCGCCAGCGCTGCGCCAGATCCTGCTCCTCGTCCCGTTCGAGGAACGGCGCCGCCATGGCGGCTTTCACGAAATTGCGATCAACTCCCGCGATCTCACTCATGATCGCCTCCCTTGGCTATGCTGGCCTTGGCTTTACTTTGGCTTTCTACGGGGGCGGGTCGGTTTCGGATCACCTGATCCGGCCAGCCTGCCCTGTTGATCGAGGGGAGACGGACATGGCACTGGATCGGCGCATCGTCGAACTCTACGACGAATACACGCACAAGCCGCTCGACCGGCGCGTCTTCATGAACCGCCTGCTGGTTCTGGCGGGGTCGACCGCCGCCGCCGAAGCGGCGCTGTCCGTGCTCGAGCCGAATTACGCCCAGGCCCAGCAGATCGCGCCGCAGGATGACCGGCTCGTCACCGCCCGGCTCGACCAGAGCGTCGAGGGCGTGGCGCTGAAGGGCTATCTGGCGATGCCGAAGACGCCGGCCAAAAGAGGCGGCGTGCTGGTCATTCACGAGAACCGCGGGCTGAACCCGCATATCGAGGATGTGACGCGGCGCATGGCGCTGGCCGGCTTCACCGCGCTCGGACTCGATTTCCTGACCCCGCTGGGCGGCACGCCCAGCGATCCCGATGCGGCGCGGGCGTTGTTCGCGCAATTGCCGGCCGAGCAGGTGGTCGCGCAGGGGCGCGCGGCGCTGAAACTCCTGGCGGCGCGGCCCGATGCGACCGGCAAGACCGGGGCGATCGGCTTCTGCTGGGGCGGCGGGGCGGTCAACGACCTCGCCGTCGCAGCCCCGGAACTCGCCGCCGGCGTGGTCTTCTACGGGCGCTCGCCCGATCTCGCCCGCGTCCCGCAGATCAAGGCGCGGCTGCTGATCCAGCATGCGGCGCGCGACACGCGCCTGGTGCAGGCGTTGCCGGATTACGAGAAGGCGCTCAAGGCGGCCGATATCCGCCATGAGATCATCGTCTATCCCGATGTCGACCACGCCTTCCACAACGACACCAGCAGCGAACGCTACAACGCGGCCGCGGCGAAACAGGCCTGGGACAGGGCGGTGGCCTTCCTGGCCCAGGAGACCGGGGCGGCCTAATCCCCCGATCCATCCCAAGCCCTCTCGTTTCCCCGGGGAAAAGCCTTACATAGAGCCACCGGGCGGTCCGTCGCCCGGTGACTCCCGTGCAGAGGGCCGCCGATGCGACCACACCCCGTCAAGTGGGACAATTCCGACCGGCTGATGTCGCCGGCCCATGAGAACGAATCCCGATTCTGCCGGAGTCAGCGATTCGGGCCTGCTTCGTTCCGGACTCGTTCTGTTCTCTGAAGGCTTCAGCCCGGCCGCCGCGGGGGAGATCGCTCCCTGACGCTGCGTCCGCGCTTCATGATCGGTCGCGTTTCGTGTCATCAGCTCCTGCCCTGCCGTATCGGTCCCTGCCTCGTTCGGCCCGCGCCAATGGCGTCACGGCCGTGCTGGGGCCGACCAATACGGGCAAGACTCACCTCGCCATCGAGCGCATGGTCGCGCATCCCACCGGGATGATCGGCCTGCCGCTGCGGCTGCTGGCGCGCGAGGTCTATCAGCGCGTGGTCGAGAAGGTCGGGCCGGACGCGGTGGCGCTGGTCACCGGCGAAGAACGCATCGTCCCCGAACGCACCGCCTACTGGGTCTGCACCACCGAGGCGATGCCGCAGGACATCGGTGCCGATTTCGTGGCGATCGACGAAATC
>JBKBRD010000026.1:0-17589 GCA_046292405.1 Allobosea sp.
GGCGCGCGGCGTCGCCGACGCCCTGCGTCGCCTGGCCCAGAATCTGTCCGGCCATTCCCGCCAGCCCGCCGACCCCGCCGGCCTTCTGGACCTGCTCGGCCAAGCCGCCGAGCATGCCGCCCAATCCGCCCTGGCCGGTCGAAGCGCCCTTGGCGCCGGCCTGCGTGCCCGCGCTGATCAGCGCATCGAGGAGGGATTTGGCGTTGAACATCGTGAACTCCCATTGGGCGTTGCGCGCCCCGATCACAGCCGATCGGCAGGCCAGGTCCCAGAGCAGGGCCGTCGGCCGCCGGCGAGCCTCCAAGAATAGGAATGCTCTATCGCATCGGCAATGGCAGCAGCCCCGGTTCCTTCAAGGTGTCGAGCGCGATTTCGGAGCGGACGCGCGAGACGCTTTCATGCGGCATCAGGATTTCGTTGACGAAGCTGGACAGCTCCTTGAGATCCTCGACCGCGACCTTGAGCACATAGTCGGCCTCGCCGGTCAGAGCATGCGCCTCGAGAATGGCCGGCGTCAGCCGGACCAGATCGCGAAAGCGGCGGGCATTGTCGCGGGAATGCGTATCGAGCGCGACGTGAATGAAGACGGTGACGCCGAGACCGACGGCGGCCGGCTCGATCAGCGCGCGATAGCCGCGGATCACCGCTTCCTCCTCGAGCCGCTGACGCCGGCGCGAGACCTGGCTGGCGGACAGGCCGATCCGCTCCGCCAGCGCCCCGTTGGTCAGGGAGGCATCGTGCTGGAGCGCGTCGAGCAGCTTCCAGTCGAAAGCGTCGAGCTTGGTCCGTCTGTGCATGGGAAGGGCCTTCTGTGCAGTTTTCGTGCAAGATTTCGGTCGGCTGCCAACCACAATGCACGGTTCGCGCCCTGATGATGCGCGATCATGGTCTCTCATTTCAATCCGGGAGAATACGCCATGGGTCCGTTTCCGCACGATGCTGCGCCGCCTGCGATCAGCGACGCCAATCCGATGGGGACGGACGGGTTCGAATTCGTCGAATTCGCCCATCCCGAACCGGAGACGATCGGGCGTCTGTTTGAAACGATGGGGTTCACCGCCGTCGCGCGGCATCGCTCCAAGAACGTCACGCTTTATCGCCAGGGCGATGTGAACTTCGTCGTCAACGCCGAGCCTGACAGCTTTGCCCAGGGCTTCGCCGCGGAGCATGGCCCCTGCGCCTGCGCCATGGCCTTCCGCGTGGTCGATGCGCAGCACGCCTTCGAGCGCGCCGTCGCGCTCGGGGCCGAGCCCTATCGGAGCGAAATCGGGCCGGGCGAACTCGCCATTCCCGCGGTGAAGGGCATTGGCGGCTCGCTGCTCTATTTCGTCGATCGCTATGGCGAGAAGGGCTCGATCTGGGATGTCGATTTCGAATGGCTGGGCGAACGCGACCCGCATCCCGAGCAGGCCGGGCTGTATTACCTCGATCACCTCACCCATAACGTCATGCGCGGGCGCATGGACCATTGGGCGGATTGGTACGGCAAGCTGTTCAATTTCCGCGAGATCCGCTTCTTCAACATCGAGGGCAAGCTGACCGGGTTGATCTCGCGCGCCCTGACCTCGCCCTGCGGCAAGATCCGCATCCCGATCAACGAGTCGCTCGACGACAAGAGCCAGATCGAGGAATATCTGCGCCAGTACAAGGGCGAGGGCATCCAGCATGTCGCGCTCGGCGCGCGTGACATCTACGCCTCGGTCGAAACGCTGCGCGGCAACGGCCTGCCCTTCATGCCGGCCCCGCCCGCGACCTATTACGAAAAGATCGACGCCCGCGTGCCCGGCCATGGCGAGCCGGTTGAGCGGCTGAAGCAGAACGGCGTCCTGATCGATGGCGAGGGCGCGGTCGCGCTCGGCGACAAGGCGGGCCGGATGAGCAAGGTGCTGCTGCAGATCTTCTCCGGCACGGTGCTGGGGCCGATCTTCTTCGAGTTCATCCAGCGCAAGGGCGATGACGGCTTCGGCGAGGGCAATTTCCGCGCGCTGTTCGAATCGATCGAGGAAGACCAGATCCGGCGCGGCGTGCTGACGGCGGCGGAATAGGGGGCAGGAGGCGGAAGGCGGGGGGCGGGGGGCGGGGGGCAGCACGGCGTAAACCGGCTGAAAGCCCAGCCCCAGCCCTCATCCTGAGGAGGCCCGTCAGGGCCGTCTCGAAGGATGATCCAGGAGGCTCCGGAGACCGCTGGTCCATCCTTCGAGACGCCGCTCCGCGGCTCCTCAGGATGAGGGCTGGTGGGTGGGATCACGGGAGATGTGAATGACGCCGAGCAAGACGACCTGCGTCCGCCCGTCCCCCTTGAGCCCTCATCCTGAGGAGGCCCGTCAGGGCCGTCTCGAAGGATGATCCAGCGGGTGCGGAGCCTCGCCGGCCGTCCTTCGCAATCCGGCTGGGGAACGTCTGGGACCTCGCGTTCGCTCAGGGCAGCTTGCGCAGCATCAACGGCGCGCCGACGTTCGGATCCTTGCGCCATTGGCCGGCCTCGAAGACGAGGTCGAGGCTGTGGCCACGGCGCGCGACCAGCGTCAGCCGACCGGCCGCATAGCGCCAACTCGCGGGGGCGAAGATCGTCAGCCCCGTGTCGCTGCAATCGGGCGCAAGCGCGGCGACGCCACCGGCCGAGAGCTCGATCCGGCAGGCCTCGCGATTGGACTGCCGCATGACCGCATAGCGGCCCGGCAGCGTATCGGCGGCGGGAGCGCCGGCCGGATCGACCACGGTCGGGCGTTGCGCCGCCTGCGCGGCGGTTTGCGCGGCGCTCTGGGGCGGACTGGGCGCGACGCGGGCATAGCCCTTCGGGTCGAGCCGATAGGACTGCCCGTCGCTTCCCCGCGCCTGGCGCCCGGCCTCGCCGCCCTGATTCTCGAAAACCAGCACGTCCTTGCCGGCGGCGTCGAGCAGGCGCGGCTGCCCTTTCGGCGTCAGCCCCCAGCCCGTGACCGTGCCCAGGATCGGCAAGGCCCGCCGGCAGGTGGCGGGGAAACGGATCTGCCGACCCGGCCCGGCCTGATCGGCTGCGAATGTCACGGTGCAGCGACGGGGCTGGCCGACAGCCTCGAGATCCCAGGCCCCGATGAAGGGCTTCAACTGATCGGGCGCGGTTTCGGCGCCGCGCGGCGGCGATACCGGCTGCGCCAGCGCCGCCGTGCCCAGCCCCGCCGCTATCAGCGGCAGGGCGAGGCGGAGACCGACCCTGGTCAAGCCTTCTTCCACGGTGTTTCCGGCACCGGGGTCAGCGGCCCCTTGCCGTCGAACCAGGAGACGAGATTGTCGACCAGAAGCTGGCCCATCTGCTCGCGGGTGTGGACCGAGGCCGAGCCGACATGCGGCAGCAGCACGACATGGTCCATGGCGATGAGTTCGGCGGGGACGCGCGGCTCGTCCTCGAACACGTCGAGCCCGGCCGAGAGGATGGTCTTGCTCTTCAAAGCCTCGATCAGCGCCTGCTCGTCGATGACGGTGCCGCGCCCGACATTGACGACGATGCCGTTGGGACCGAGCGCCTTCAGCACCTCGGCGTTGATCATGTGGTGGGTGGCGGCGCCGCCGGGCGCGACCGAGATCAGCGTGTCGACATCGGCGGCCATCTCGAGCAGCGAGGGGTAGTAGCGATAGGCGACGTCGGGCTGGCGGCTGCGGCCATGATAGGCGATGGGAAGGCCGAACGCCTCAAGCCGGTGCGCCACGGCCTTGCCGATGCGGCCGAGCCCGACGATGCCGATCTTGCGCGTGCGCAGCGAGGTCGTCAGCGGATAGGCCTTCTCCAGCCATTTGCCGGCGCGCAGATAGCGATCGACCTGCGGGAGCTGGCGCACGGTGGCGAGCAGCAGGCCGAGCGCGAGGTCGGCGACTTCGTCGGACAGGACATCGGGGGTGTTGGAGACGACGATGCCGCGCTTGCCGGCCTCCGCCGCATCGACATTGTCGTAGCCGACGCCGAAATTGGCGACCATTTCGAGATGGGGCAGCCCATCGAACAGCGCGCCGTCGATGCGGACATGCGCGCCGCCGCCGGCGACGCCGCGCACGCGGCTGCCGATCTCGCGCAGCATGGCGGCGCGGTCGGGCGCGTTCCAGAGTTCGTGCACGGTGAAACGGGCGCGCAGCTGGTCGGCCGCATAGGCCATCAGCGGGCCGGTCATGATGATCTCGGGGGCGTTCTGCGCGGTCATGTCGTCACTGTCCATCTGGCTGGTGCGAAGCGTCCGGGCCGCCAAGCTGGCCCAGGGTTGATTCGAAGAAATTGAATCGATTAAGTTCGGTCGCCTGTCGAGCCCGCTGTCGCATGCGGGCGATGCTTTGTGCTTCTGCACGCCAGCCGGCGCCGCGCCAGCGCCGCTGGGCGCGGATGTAGTATGACTTAATCATGCGATTTTCGCACTTTGCAGGATGGTTTGCGGCGCCAGGAACGCCAAGGTGGTGTTCAGGCTGTCGATCACCAGCGTGGTCATCCGAGCCGCCGCGAGGTCGCCGTCGCGCTGGACGATGGCCTCGAGCACGCGCGCATGGTCGGTCCGGGACGCCAGGAAATAATCGCGGTCATTGGCGGATTTCAGCAGCAGCGACCATTGGATGGTCGCGACCACGACGCTGGCCAGGCATTGCAGGGTCGAGTTCTGGGCCGCGGTGAAGACCGCCACATGGAAGGCGAGGTCGGAGCGGATGGTGATCTCGGCATAGGGCGGGTTGTCGACCATGCCGCGATAGGCGGCCTCCATGCGGGCGAGGTCGGCGGGGGTGCGCCTGAGCGCTGCGAGCCTGGCGGCGCTGGGCTCGACGAAACGCCGCAACTCGAAGAGATCGCGGATGAATTTTTCGTTCGGATCGGCCTCGAAATGCCAGGACAGCACATCGGGATCGAGCAGGTTCCAGCTGTCGCGCGGGGCGACGCGGGTGCCGCTCTTGGGCCGTGACTCGACCAGCCCCTTGGCCGTCAGCACCTTGACCGCCTCGCGATAGGCGGTGCGCGAGACCGAAATCTCGGAGCGCAGCGCATCCTCGTTGGGCAGCAATTCGCCGGCCTTGCAGGAGCCGGAGATGATGGCGACGGCGAGCTTCTGCGCGACCTGCCCGAACAGCCGGTCCGCATTCAACGTGGTCGGCCGCGAGAAATCGCGCACCCGCATCGCCTTGTCGCCTCCCGCGCGAACGCCGTTCCGGTCGGCGCGCCTGGCCTGTCTGGCGCTTGACAGGCTTCTCCTATTCGTATGACTTTATCGCAGATGAATGCGGACGCAACCGCCTGGGATTCACCGTCCCGGTCGGCCGCGGCTGCATCCAGCGGTCACAAGAAGCCGCTACGAGCGAGATGCGGACGGCCCCGGCGACGGCGCAACCGCATCCTTGAGGAAGCTTAAGACCAGGGGAAGGCTCACATGGCCTCGGTTCAGATTGCGGATGTGCGCAAGGCCTATGGCCAGACGCAGGTCATCCACGGCGTCGACATCGACATCAACGACGGCGAATTCGTCATTCTCGTCGGTCCGTCGGGCTGCGGGAAGTCGACGCTGCTGCGGATGATCGCAGGGCTGGAGAACATCTCCGGCGGCGAGATCCGGATCGGGCCGCGCGTCGTCAACGACGTGCCGCCCAAAGAGCGCGACATCGCCATGGTCTTCCAGAACTATGCGCTCTATCCGCATATGACGGTGGCCGACAACATGGCCTTCTCGATGAAGCTGCGGAACGCCCCCAAGAGCGAAATCGACGAGCGCGTCAGCAAGGCGGCCGGCATTCTCGGGCTCAACAACCTGCTCGACCGCTACCCCCGCCAGCTTTCGGGCGGCCAGCGCCAGCGCGTCGCCATGGGCCGCGCCATCGTGCGCGATCCGCAGGTCTTCCTGTTCGACGAGCCGCTCTCCAATCTCGACGCCAAGCTGCGCGTGCAGATGCGCACCGAGATCAAGGAGCTGCATCAGCGGCTGAAGACCACCACCGTCTATGTGACGCACGACCAGATCGAGGCCATGACCATGGCCGACAAGATCGTGGTGATGCATGACGGCATCGTCGAGCAGATGGGCGCGCCGCTCGAGCTCTACGACCGGCCCAACAATCTCTTCGTCGCCGCCTTCATCGGCTCGCCCTCGATGAACCTGCTCAAGGGCACGATCACCGGGCAGGGCTTCACCACCGAGGGCGGCGTGACCTGGCCGATCGGCGTGCACCCCGCCAATTCCGAGGGCATGACGGCGGTCTATGGCATTCGTCCCGAGCATTTCCGGCTGGATCCCAACGGCATCCAGGCCGAAGTCGTCGTCGTCGAGCCGACGGGCTCGGAAACCCAGGTGGTGGCGCGCTGCGGCGGGCAGGAGGTGACCTGCGTGTTCCGCGAGCGGATCGAGGCCAAGCCCGGCGAGACGCTCGGCATCACGCCCGACACCAATGTGACGCATCTGTTCGACGCCGGCACGGGCAAGCGCATCAGCTGAGCGCGCGCGCCGCAGCGCCACGACCGATCCAGGGAGACGCCGACACTGTTTTTGGACCGGCTCAGACCCGCAAAGGGCAGGCCGACCCGATGGAAAACCGGATAATCCGGTCAAGGCGGCCGAAAAGAGCCGCCGAGCCAATCCAGGGAGGAAACACGCAATGAATTTCGATCGCAGATCGCTCATCAAGGGCGGCGCGGCGCTCGGCCTCGGCGCCGGCGCAGGGCTGCTCGACTTCGCCAAGGCCTGGGCGCAGACCGCGCCGTGGAAGCCGGAGGCCGGCGCAAAGCTCTCGATGCTGCGCTGGAAATACTTCGTCCAGTCCGAGGACGACGCCTTCGTCAAGATGATCGAGGCCTTCACCGCCGCGACCGGCGTCAAGGTCGACATCAGCCGCGAATCCTATGAGGACGTGCAGCCCAAGGCCTCCGTCGCCGCCAATACCGGCGCCGGCCCCGACCTGTTCTGGGGGCTTTATTCGCTGCCGCATCTGTTCCCGCAGAAATGCGTCGATGTGACCGACGTCGCCGATTATCTCGGCAAGAAGTATGGCGGCTGGGTCGACAGCGCCCAGCAATACGCCAAGAGCGGCAACAAGTGGATCGCGGTGCCCGTCTGCTACAGCGGCAACCTGATGAACTACCGCGTCTCGCATATGAAGAAGGCCGGCTTCTCCGAATTCCCGAAGACGACCGACGAGTTCCTCGAATACGCCAAGGCCACCAAGAAGAACGGCAATCCCGGCGGCTTCGCGCTCGGCCACGCCTCGGGCGACGGCAATGGCTGGATCTACTGGGCGCTGTGGGCCTTCGGCGGCAACCATGTCGACAAGAACGACAAGGTGACGATCGCTTCGCCCGAGACCGAGAAGGCGCTGAACTACGCCAAGGCGCTCTACGACAACATGGTGCCGGGCACGGTGGCCTGGAACGACTCCTTCAACAACAAGGCGTTCCTGGCCAACGAGATCTCCTGGACCAATAACGGCATCTCGATCTACGTCGCGGCCAATAACGACCCGACGAAGAAGGAAATCGCCGAGGACATGAACCACGCCTACATGCCGGTCGGACCGGTCGGCAAGCCGACCGAGCTGCACCTGATGTATCCGGTTCTGGCGATGAACCACACCAAGTATCCGCAGGCCTGCAAGGCGCTGATGGCCTTCATGCTCGAAGCCCAGAACTTCAATCCCTGGATCGAGTCGGCGCGCGGTTACCTGACCCACTGCCTCAACGCCTATGACGCCAACCCGGTCTGGACCGCAGACCCCAAGCGCACCGTCTATCGCGACGTCGCCAAGCGCTCCCTGACCGCCGGCGGCCAGGGATCGGTGGGCGAGAAGGCTGCGGCCGCGATCGCCGACTTCGTGATCCTGGACATGTTCGCGGCCTTCTGCACCGGCCGCGAGGACGCCAAGAACGCCATGCGCATCGCCGAGCGGCAGCTCACGCGCATTTATCGCTGAGCCGGCTCTCAGAGCTTTGAGACGATACGGGCGGCGCGCTCGGCGCCGCCCGCCCTCATCCGCGCGAGGACATCATGGCCGATATCGCCGTCGCGCCGGGCGCCAAAGCTGCGCCACGCGAAATCACCGCCTGGGACCGGCTCAAGGTCAACCGCAACTGGCTGGGCTTCTGGTTCATGGTTCCGGCCATGGCCTTCCTCATCCTGTTCCTGGCCTATCCGCTCGTGCTCGGCGTCTGGCTGTCCTTCACGGATGCCCGCATCGGCCGCACCGGGGCCTTCGTCGGCCTGGAGAATTACGAATGGCTGATGGAGGACAGCAATTTCTGGCTCGTCGTCTTCAACACGCTGTTCTACACGACCGTCGCCAGCGTGGTGAAATTCGCCGCCGGGCTCTATCTCGCTTTGCTGCTCAACGAGCGCATGCCGTTCAAGGCGATGATCCGGGCGCTGGTGCTGATCCCCTTCATCGTGCCGACCGTGCTGTCGGCCATCGCCTTCTGGTGGATCTACGACAGCAACTTCTCGATCGTGTCCTGGGGGCTGCGCGAGATGGGGCTGATCGAGGGCAACATCAACTTCCTCGGCGATGTCTGGAACGCCCGCTGGTCGGTGATCTTCGCCAATGTCTGGCGCGGCATCCCCTTCATCGCGATCACGCTGCTCGCCGGGCTGCAGACGGTCTCGCCCTCGCTCTACGAGGCGGCGACCATCGACGGCGCGTCGAGCTGGCAGCGCTTTCGCTTCATCACCTATCCGCTGCTGACGCCGATCATCGCGGTCGTGATGACCTTCTCGGTGCTGTTCACCTTCACCGATTTCCAGCTGATCTGGGTGCTGACCCGCGGCGGGCCGGTGAACGCCACGCATCTGATGGCGACGCTGTCCTATCAGCGCGCGATTCTCGGCGGCAATCTCGGCGAAGGCGCCGCGATCTCCACCGCCATGATCCCATTCCTGTTCGCCGCGATCATGATTTCCTGGTTCGGCCTGCAGCGCCGCAAATGGCAGCAGGGAGGCGACAATGACTGACCAGACCGCAGGGCGCATCACCGATCCCGGCGGCCGCTCCGGCCGCACCGACGCCAGCGAGGGCATGAGCTATCTCGACTCGCTGCCGCGGCGGCTGGTAACGCTGTATCTGCCGCTCGGCATCATCTGCTTCGTGCTGCTGTTCCCGTTCTACTGGATGGCGCTGACGGCGATCAAACCCGACGAGCAGCTGCTCGACCTCAACAAGTACAACCCGCTCTGGACCTGGGACCCCACCTTCAAGCACTTCTACAAGCTGCTGTTCGAGACGCAGTATCCGCGCTGGCTCTGGAACACGATGTTCGTGGCGATGTGCGCGACGACGCTTTCGATCATCTCCAGCGTGTTTGCGGCCTATGCGATCGTGCGGCTGCGCTACAAGGGCGCCCAATGGGTCGGCGGGCTGATCTTCCTGGCCTATCTCGTGCCGCCCTCGATCCTGTTCATCCCGCTTTCGACGGTGGTGTTCCAGTACGGGCTGTTCGATTCGCCGATGGCCCTGATCCTGACCTATCCCACCATCCTGATCCCGTTCTCGACCTGGCTGCTGATGGGCTATTTCAAGACGATTCCGTTCGAGCTGGAGGAATGCGCCCTGATCGACGGGGCCAGCCGCTGGCAGATCCTGACCAAGATCATCCTGCCGCTGGCGATTCCCGGGCTGATCTCGGCCTTCATCTTCTGCTTCACCCTGTGCTGGAACGAGTTCATCTACGCGCTGACCTTCCTGTCCTCGACCCAGCACAAGACGGTGCCGGTGGCGATCGTCAACGAGTTCGTCGATGGCGACATCTATCGCTGGGGCTCGCTGATGGCGGGCGCGCTCGCGGGCTCGCTGCCGCTCGTCGTCCTCTACGCCTTCTTCGTCGAGCATTACGTCTCGGCCATGACCGGGGCGGTCAAGGAATAGCGTGCGTTCGGTCCGGACGCGCCGCTGCGCGCCGGGACCGGCGGCTCGCCATCACCAGGGATACCCAATGACACCCCAATCCATCGCCTTCGTCGGGCTCGGCGCCATGGGCGCGCCGATGGCCGAGAACCTGGTCAAAAAGCAGTACCGGGTCACCGGCTTCGACATGCGCGCCAACACGCGCGAGGCGCTGGTCGCGGCGGGCGGACATGGCGCCGAGAGCGCAAAGGCTGCGGCCGCCGGGGCCGATGCGCTGGTGCTGATGGTGGTCAACGCCGCGCAGGCCCGTTCCGTGCTGTTCGAGGCCGGGGCGCTCGCGGCGCTGGCGCCGGGCGCGGTGGTGATGCTGATGGCGACCTGCCCGCCGGGCGAGGTCGAGGCGATCGCGGCCGAGGTCGCCGCCACGGGCCGGCATTTCGTCGATTCGCCGGTCTCGGGCGGCGTCGTCGGCGCCAGGGGGGCGACGCTGACGATCATGGTCGGCGCGCCGCCCGACAGTTTCGCGCGGGCCAAGCCCGTGCTCGAGGCCATGGGCGACAAGGTCTTCCATGTCGGCGAGAAGGCGGGGCAGGGCGCGACGGTGAAGACCGTCAACCAGCTGCTCTGCGGGGTGCATATCGCCGCCGCGGCCGAGGCGCTGTCGCTGGCCGAGAAGGCCGGGATCGACGGGCGCGTGCTGTTCGAGATCATGGGCGGCTCGGCGGCCTCCTCCTGGATGCTGCGCGACCGCGGCCCGCGCATGCACGAGCCGGATCCGGCGGTGACGAGCGCCGTCGACATCTTCGTCAAGGATCTCGGCATCGTCATGGATGCCGGCCGCGCCGCCAAGGCCGCCTTGCCGCTGGCTGCCGCCGCCCACCAGATGTTTCTGGCGGCCTCGGGTCTCGGGCATGGGGCGCGCGACGATTCGCAGGTGGTGAGGGCTTACCGGGCGCTCAACGCCAAGCCGCCCGCGAATGACCCGTGAGCCGGCGCTCAGCCCTTGAACGGCGCCGTGCTGCCGCGCACGATCAGCTCCGGCGTCAGGGTCAGCCGGCGCGGCGGCGCCAGCGGATCGGCGATGCGCTCGATCAGGAACTCCGCGGATTTGCGGCCCATCTCGTCCTGGAAATTCTTGATCGTCGTCAGCGCCGGATACCATTGCGCCGCTTCCTGAACGTCGTCGCAGCCGACGAGCGAGAAATCGCGGCCGGCCTCCAGGCCGCAATGACGCAGGCCGAGCATGGCGCCGAAGGCGGTGAGATCGTTGAAGCAGACGGCGGCCGTCGGCGGCTCGTCCGCGGCGAGCACCGCCTGGATGCCCTTCAACCCGTTCTCGCGCGTGCCCTGCGCGGAGTAGACGATGCTGGCGTCGAGCGGCAGGCCATGCCGGGCCAGCGTCTCGCAATAGCCTTTGAAGCGGTTGCGGCCGGTCGAGATGCGCTGGCTCTCGCCGAGAAACGCAATGCGCCGATGGCCCAGCCCGAGCAGATGCTCGACGGCCAGCACCGTGCCATGGCGATCGTCGGAGCCGACGAAATCCAGCGCCAGCCCCGGGATCTCGCGCGAGAGCTGGACGATCGGCAGGCCGGCTTCGAGCAGATGCGTGAAATCGGCCGCCTCGCTGCCGGCGGCGGCGCAGAGGATCATGCCGTCGGGCCGGTATTCCTTCAGCGTCGTCAGCACCCTGTCCTGGCGGCCGAGGTTCTCGGCATAGGTGCCGAGCAGGATCGAGCGGCCATGGCTGGTCGCGGTCTCCTCGATCGCGGCCAGCAGCTCGGCGAAATAGGGGTTGGTGATGTCGTGGAAGCCGACGGCGAGGATGTTGGTCCGGTCGGTGCGCAGCGAAGCGGCGCTGCGATTGTAGCTGTAGCCCATCTCGCGGGCGATGGTCTGGACGCGGGCGCGCGTCGCCTCCGCCACCAGCGGCGAGCCGCGCAGGGCGAGCGACACGGTGGCGGTCGAGACGGCCAGATGATTGGCGATGATCTGCAGCGTCACGCGGCCTCGGCCCTGCGGCGCGGAAGCCGGGGCCTCGGTCCCCTCCGCCGCGGCCGGCTGGGCGTCTTCGGTCATGTCGCGGCTTCCTCCAGGCGCGTCATCCAAGCCATGCAACCTGTCCCGGCCCGGGCTATCCGTCGCTGACATACATCATTGCCTTCGCAAGATGGTCTTCTCATAGAAACTGGAGAATTTGAAGATGAACGCAACCAAAGAAGCAGTCGGTTTCATCGGCGTCGGGCTGATGGGCCAGGGCATGGCCCGCAACCTCGTCGACAAGGGGTTTCCGCTGACGGTGATGGGCCACCGCAACCGCAAGCCGGTCGAGGAACTCGTCGCCGCCGGCGCGAAGGAGGCCAAGACGCCGCGCGAACTCGCCGCCCAGTCGACGATCATCTTTCTGTGCGTCACCGGCTCGGCCCAGGTCGAGGAGGTGGTGAACGGTCCCGACGGCATCATCGCCGGCGCCAAGCCCGGCACGGTGGTGGTCGACTGCTCCACCTCCGATCCCGGCTCGACCGTGCGCATCGCAGCCCAGCTCGAGGCCAAGGGCCTGCATCTCGCCGACGCGCCGCTGGGGGGCACCCCGGCCCAGGCGGCGCTCGGCCAGCTCTCGGCCATGGTCGGCGCCAGCCCCGAGGTCTTTGCCCGCATCAAGCCGGCCTGCGAGGCCTGGGCGCAGAAGGTGGTGCATCTCGGCCCCGTCGGCGACGGCCACAAGATGAAGCTGCTCAACAACTTCCTGTCGATGGGCTATGCGGCGATCTATGCGGAGGCGCTGACGCTGGCGCAGAAGATCGACATCACGCCGCAGACCTTCGACAGCGTCATCCGCGGCAGCCGGATGGATTGCGGCTTCTACCAGACCTTCATGCAATATGTGCTGGAGCGCGACCGCAACGCCCACAAGTTCACGCTGGTGAACGCGCTGAAGGATGTGCGCTATCTCGAAAGCGTCGCCAACGCCGCCGGCGTGCCCAATCCGATCGGCAACGCCGTGAAGAACAGCTTCGCCTCGGCCGTCGCGGCCGGCAAGGGCGAGGATTACGTGCCGATGATCTCGGACTTCATCGCCGAGCGCAGCGGCGTCTCGCTCGGCAAGAAGGGCTGAGCGCGAAGGGTCGCCGTCATTCCGGGCTCGGGCCTCCGGCCCGCCCGGGAATGACGGCTTGGCCGTGCTCCGGTGCGATATGCGCCAGATCAGCGCCGCGCCAGAAGATCCGAAAGGCGCGGCGACAGGCCGACGCTGTCCACGCCGGGCGGGGTGGAGAAATCGCCGCTGGCTGGCTTCTCATAGGGCGCTTGCAACGCGGCCAGCACGGCTGCGAAGCCGGTCTCGACCGAGCAGAGAACGGGGATGTCGAGATGGGGCTGGACGCGCGCCGCCAGCCCCGCCAGCCCGGCGCCCCCGAGGATCACGGCGCCGGCCCCGTCGCGCTCGGCGGTGCGGCGGCAGGCCTGGGCCAGCAGCGCGACGGCCCCCTCCGGATCGGCGGCGATGTCGGCCCCGGTCGGGGCCACGGCCTCGATGGCCGCCAGGCTGTTCGCGAGGCCCAGCGCGCCGACGAAGTCGCGCAGCATCGGCCCCCAGCGCTCGCCGCCGGTGACGATCGAGAAGCGCGGCGCCAGCCGGGCCGCGGCCTGGCAGCTCGCCTCGGCCATGCCGAGGACGGGCACGGGCGCGAGTTCCTTCAGCGCGAACAGGCCGGGATCGCCGAAGCAGGCGAGATAGACCGCGTCGCAGCCCTCGCCATGCTCGGCATAGGCGTCGAGCGCGGCATGGCCTGCGATCGCCGCCGCCGTGCGCGTCGAGATGTAGCGCGCGCCGATCCGCCCGGTGGCGGCGGTCAGCGAGACGCCAGCGGGCAGCAGCGGCGTGACGACGCGCACGACCAGCTCGGTCATGGCCGCCATGGTGTTCGGATTGATCAGGAGAATGCGCAAGCTGACCCCGGAAGCGGGTGGATGGTGCCCCTGGCCGGAATCGAACCAGCACTCCTTGCGGAACTCGATTTTGAGTCGAGCGCGTCTACCAATTCCGCCACAGGGGCCCCTTGCGGGCGGCCGGACTATAGCGAACGGCCTTGGCCGGTCAACAGGATCGGAAGCGGGAGGCGCAAAACGGCGCGGAACGCGGCGGCCTGCCGGCGCGACCGGCGGTTGCGACAGGAAACCGGCCGGAAAAGCTGTCATCGCAGCGACATGTCCTTGACGGACCTCTCCGCCTTGGCTATGGAACCGCGACTTCAATTTGACTTCCGGTGCTCATGTCCGGCACGTCGCGTGTCGGCATTTTTGTTTGAGCGAACCGGTTGGACGCAAGGAACGATATCATGGCCCGCCGTTGCGAACTGACTGGGAAAGCCACCCTGACCGGCCACCTCGTCAGCCACTCGAACCGCAAGACGAAGACCGTCTTCCGTCCGAACCTAGTGAACGTGACGCTGCAGTCCGACGCGCTCGGCCGCGCGGTGCGCCTGCGCATCTCGGCCAACGCCCTGCGCACGGTCGATCATCGCGGCGGTCTCGACGCCTTCCTGATCAAGGCTGCGGCCGCCGATCTGTCGACCGGCGCGCTGACGCTGAAGCGCGACATCGAGAAGAAGCTCGCCGCCAACTGAGCGACGACGCCGTCGCGGGCGGCTCGCGCCGTCCGTTTCGGAAAGCGGCCTTCGGGCCGCTTTTTTGCGTTGGGCGCCGCATCGGCCGGCGGCGGGCGCAAGCTTGGCGTCAGTTCTCGCCATGGCCCCGGCGGATGCGCCTGACCGCGGCCCAGACGCCGAAAAGCGCGACAGGCACGAACAAGGCCGTCGCCAGCCCGGCGTCGATGCGCATCAGCCCGGCATCCTTGGCGCCCTTGGCGAGATAGCCGAACAGGCTGACGACGTAATAGGCGATGGCCGCGACGGAGAGCCCTTCGACCGTCTGCTGCAGGCGCAGCTGCAGCCGCGTGCGGTCGTTCATCGCGGCCAGAAGGTCGCGGTTCTGCTGTTCCAGGGCGACGTCGACCCGTGTCCGCAGCAGGTTGGCGGCGCGGGCGAGCTTGGTCGAAAGATCGGCCTGGCGCTCCTGCAGCATCTGGCAGGTGCGCATCGCCGGCGCCATCCGCCGCGCCAGAAAGGCCGAGATGGTCGGCCAGCCGTCATGCTGGCTCTCGCCAATGGCGACGAGCCGCTGCTGGACGATGTTGTCATAGGCGCGGCTGGCGCCGAAACGGTAGTTGGAGGAGGCGGCCTCCGATTCCAGCTTGGCGGCGAGCGCCGTCATCTCGTCGAGCAGCGCGTGGTCGGCCGCAAGCCCGGCCTTCGTCGTCATCGTGCTGGCGATGCGCACCAGGGTTTCCTCGGTGTCGCGGACCGAAGGGGAGATGCGCTGCGATTCGGGCAGGCCGAGCAGGGCCAGCGTCCGGTAGGTTTCGATTTCGAGCAGGCGCTGCGCCAAGGCGCCGGCGCGTGCCGGCGTGAGCCCGCGGTCGAGCACGAGAATGCGCACGAAACCATCGGCCCCGGCGCGGAAATCCGTGGCCGCGACGGCGCCGGCATTGTCGACCAGCGCGGCGGCCAGGCTCGCCGGGTCGAACAGCGCGCCGAGATCGAGCCCCGGCGCGTCGGGAAGCAGATGCAGGTCGGCCGAGACGAGATGCGGGCCCGGCTGCGCCAGAGCGCGCATGCCGTGCGGCAGGGTCCCGGTCGGCGGCAGGAAGGGGGTGCTCGCGCCCGGCAGCTCCCAGCTATAGGTGGTGAATTCGCTGTGCTGCTCCCAGCGCAGGCTGGTCTCGCCGAAGCGGGCGCGATGGTGCTTGGCGCCCTCCAGCGGCGGCGGCACGCCGCGCTCCGTGCAGAAGCGGGCGAGCGCCTCGCGGTCCGCCGCCGCCTGGCGCGAATCGGTCAGGAACGCGAAGTGCAGCAGCCGCCGCGGCGTCTCCAGCGGCGCGAAAGGGCGCGCATGGACCTCGCCCAGGATCGCGCCGCGTTCCGGGTGCGGAACCAGCCCGGCGCTCTCATCCGCAGTCGCGTCCATGTCCAGAAAGCCTCCGGGCGCCGGCTGTTCGATGCGGCAGCCCTTGCGGCAGCTTGCCTCAACTCGGCCGGCGTCGCCAGCCGCCTCCGGTGTCGCAGCCGTGCTGCTGTCGCGCATGGGCGCGGAGCGGCTTAAGCTCGTGCGTCGCTCGCCGGAGCCATAGAGCCATGCCGCTTCCCAACCGCGTCGCGCCCGATGGCCGCCTGTTCGCCGACCCGGCGCGCGGCCTGCTGCTCGGCAATCGCGGCGGGCGCTTCCACGACCCCGCCACGCGGACCCTCCCGAGGCGGACCCATGCGACGCGGCAATGGATCTGCTGCCTGCTGTCGTTCAAGGGGCGTAACCGTGCGGTCTGGAGCACGGGTTATACCGAATTGTTCTTCTGCGACGAGGTTACGGCGCTAGCGGCTGGCCATCGACCCTGCATGGAATGCCGCCGGGCCGATGCGCTCGCCTATCGGACCGCGCTGATGCGCGGGCTCGGTCTGACGGGCGCGCCCTCGTTTCCCTCGATAGACAGGCTGCTCGATGGGCAACGGCGCGAGGGACGGCGCAAGCGCGTCCACGCAAGCCTGGCCGAAGCGCTGCCCGACGGCGCCATGATCGCGGATGGCGCGCGCTTTCTCGCCGTCAAGGACGGGAGGCTCCTGAGCTGGACGCCTGCGGGCTATGAGCCCTGCGCGCGGGCGCTGCGGGGGCCGCTGAGCGTGCTGACGCCGCCGGCCTCGCTGGCGGCCCTGGGCGCGGGCTACGCGCCGATCTGGCATCCAAGCGCAGCAAGCGCCGGCGCAGCTGCGCCCATTTCCGGGAGGACCGAGCAAAGCGCTTGATGTCCATGCGGCGACGGTCCGCGTACGGGCGGCGTCGCGTGATCCATCGGGCGCGATCTCACGAGGAGCTGTTGGGCTTCGCCGAAAGGCCATGCGAAACACGACGCCGCGATGAATGCGTGGCCTTCAAATTGGCGCTATCTGCGCGCCTGGAACATTTATGGCGAAACCGGCGTTTTCCCCGCATCAAACAGCTGAAACGGGGGTTGCTTCCATGCGTTCGATTGCTCTCTGGCTTCTTGGCGTGCCGATTCCGCTCATTATCCTGCTGTGGTTCTTCATGCGCTGATACATCACGCGCCGCTTGCGCGAGCATCTGCGTCGCCGACATGGCTGGGCCCCGCCCGGCCATGTTGCGTTCGAGGGCCGTGCGTGACTGCTGACGCAATTCGCCCGGCGCCATGCTAGCTGCCGCTGGCGCGCGCGGGAAACAGCACCATATGGCCTCGATGCAACCGATCATTTCCGTATCCAACCTGTCGAAGACCTATGCCTCGGGCTTCACGGCCCTGAAGCGGATCGATCTCGAGATCAGGCGAGGCGAGATTTTTGCGCTGCTCGGGCCCAACGGCGCCGGCAAGACCACGCTGATTTCGATCATCTGCGGCCTGGTCAATCCCAGCAGCGGGACGGTGCTGGCGGATGGCCACGATATTCGCCGCGATTATCGCGCCGCCCGCGCCAAGATAGGGCTGGTGCCGCAGGAGCTCACCACCGACGCTTTCGAGACCGTCTGGAGCACGGTCTCCTTCAGCCGCGGCCTGTTCGGCAAGCCGAAGAACCCCGCGCTGATCGAAAAGGTGCTGAAGGATCTTTCGCTTTGGGACAAGCGCGACACGCAAATCCGGCGTCTGTCGGGCGGGATGAAGCGGCGGGTGCTGATCGCAAAGGCGCTGTCGCACGAGCCGGAAATCCTGTT
>JBKBRD010000027.1:0-8078 GCA_046292405.1 Allobosea sp.
TTCCAGTGGTTCTCGCAGCTGTTCGAGGCTGTCGGGCCGGCGGTGCGCAACGTCATCCTCTATCATATCCCCTCCGTCACCGCCGTCTCGATCAGCAACGAACTGGTTCAGCGGCTGAAGACGGCGTTTCCCGGCGTGATCGTCGGCATCAAGGATTCGTCGGGCGACTATGCCAGCACGGAATCTTTTCTGAAGGCGCATGGCGAACTCGCCATCCTCGTCGGCGACGAGCGCCAGCTCGCCCGCGCCGTCCGGGCCGGCGCCCAGGGTTCGATCTGCGGCGTCGCCAATATCGTGCCGCATCTGCTGCGGCCGCTGGTCTATGAGGGCGCCGACAATCCGGTCGTCAACGCGCTGGTCGACGAGATCGTCAGCCATCCCGTCATGGCGGCGGTGAAGGCGCTTGTGGGTCATGTTCATGGCGATGACGGCTTTGGCCCGATGCGCGCGCCCTTGCAGGCGCTGGACCCGGCGACGCGCGCCAGGCTGTTTGCCGCCTTCGACAGGATCACGCTGGCCAAGGCGGCCTGAGCCGACAGGCCAAGGAGGGCAGATGAACGAGCCGGAGCGCGAGGGCGAGCCGCTGAAGCTGCGGGAGCGCGCCTATGCCAGCTTCACCGAGAAGCTGCTAGCGCGCGACATAAAGCCCGGCCAGTTCGTCACCCAGCGCGAACTCGTGGCGATGACCGGTTTGCCGCTCGGCGCCATCCGCGAGTTGATTCCGCGGCTCGAGGCCGAAGGTCTGATCAAGACCGTGCCGCAGCGCGGCATGCAGGTCGCCCATGTCGACCTCAACCTGATCCGCAACGCCTTCCAGTTCCGGCTCTTCCTAGAGAGGGAGGCGACGGCGCTCTACACCCAGAACGCCACGGACGCGGAGATCGCCGCCCAGCGCGACCGGCATGAGGCGATCATCCGGCGGGCGCAGGCCGGGGGCGATCCGGATCTGATCGAGGATGCGGAGGATGTCGACCGGCTGATGCATGAGGCGATCATCGATCATCTCGACAATGACATCGTCTCCAAGGCCTTCCGCGTCACCTGGCTCAAGATCCGGCTGATCCGCCAATATGAGACGCGCATCCAGAACCACATCCTCCTGAACGTGATGCAGGACCACATGGCGATCATCGCGGCGATCGAGAGCCGCGATCCGCTGCGCGCGGCGGAGGCGATGAGCGTCCATATCGGCAACGCCCGCAACCGCGCGATGAGTTACTGAGGGCGCCTCAGTCCCACCCACGAGCCCTCATCTGCGAGGAGCTGCGAAGCAGCGTCTCGAAGGATGGACGGGGAGGCTCCCGAACAAACTGGACCATCCTTCGAGACGGCCCTGCGGGCCCCCTCAGGATGAGGGCTGAGAGAGCGCGGTGAAGCCTCGCTCCTCGGCCGCGAGCAGTCTCACGCGCCTCAGCCCGCGCGGGCCGCCAGCATCCGGTCGACGAACCCGTCCAGCGCGCTCTTGTCGATCCAGCGCAGCACCGCGACCAGATCCTGCGCCGGGTCGATCCAGATCACGTTGACGCCGGCGCCGAGCGCGAACACCGCCGTGTCCGAAACGTTCGGACGCGCCTGCGGGCCCCGGTTCAGCCACCAGAGATAGCCGTAATTCGGCAGGGTCGGCGAGGGCGTCGTCATCGCGCGGATCCATTCCGGCGCAATCAGCTGGCGCTCGCCCCAGCGCCCGCCATTGGCGATGAGCAGGCCGAGGCGGGCATGGTCGCGGGCGCTGATGAAGATGCCGCCGCCCCAATGGCATCCGCCCGGGACCGATTGCATGCGCTGCCCGTCGATCTCGACCCAGGAGGTGCTGTAGCCATGCCACTTCCACGTATGGGAGGCGCCGATCGGGTCCATGATCCGCTCGCGCAGCACTTCGGGAAGCGGCCGGCGGAAGCGCCGCAGCAGGCAATAGGCCAGGAGGTTCACGCGGACATCGTTGTATTCGTAGAAGCTGCCCGGCTCCTGCAAGTCCCGGCGCTCGCCCTTGCGGCTGTTGTCGGCGCCGGGGCCGATCTGGCGGTTGTGGTCGACCTGGTCGGATTTGCCGAAGAGCTCGCCCTGCCATTCGCTGGATTGCTGCAGCAGATGGCGCCAGGTGATGCGGGCGTTATGCGCGCTCTCGAACCACGGCCCGTCCACCGTGCGGCCGACCGGCTCGTCGACATCGGCGATCAGCCCGTCTTCGACCGCAAGCCCCGCCAGGATGGAAATATAGCTCTTGGCGACGGAGAAGGTCATGTCGACGCGGTCGACCTCGCCCCATTGGCTGACGACGCGGCCGCGCTTCAGGATCAGCCCGGCCGGGCCGCCTCGCTCCTGCACGGGGCCGGAAACGTCGCTCCACGGCCCGCTCTCATTCCACTCGACCAGCCCGACATAGCACCCATCCGGATAATACAGGCTGCGCGGCCAGCTGCTTTCGTTGGCGATGGCGAAATCCACCGCTTCGCGCAACGCATCCGGGCGGAAACCGGCATGGTCCGGCGCCAGCGTGGCCCAGTCGGCGCTTCCTGCGCGCGGGAGATGAGAGCTTTGGGATTGCGACACCGGGCAGGCTCCTTGGCGGTTTGATCGCTCAGCCATACAGCCGCTTGCGCGGCGCCGCCATGATGCAGCGGCGCCGCCGCCATGCGCGACAGCTTTCGCTTATGCCGGATAGAGCGAAGGGCTATTGGCAGCCCATGGCGGGGCTGTGCATCCTCGCGGGCAGCGACGGCCAGCCGGCCCCCGGCGCGCCCTTGCCCCATGATGACGGCGGTCAACGCCGCACCCCTTTCCCCCAAGGAGGACGCGCCATGAATGATCATTCGTTTTCGCCCAAGGCCAGCCGCCGCGGCTTTCTGACCGCCGCAGCCGGGCTCGCCGCCGGCGCCGCGCTGCCGGGCGTTGCGCCCGCGCTCGCCAAGGCGCCGCTGTCGCGCACGCAGCCGGGCTATTTCTACCGCTTCATGCTCGGCACGGCCGAGGTGACGGTGGTTTCCGACGGGCCGCTGCCGCTCGGCGATCCCGGCGAGAGTTTCCTCGGCGTGCCCAAGGACAAGGTCTACGGCATGCTGGAGAGCAGCTTCCTGCCCAAGGACAATGTAGTGCTGGAGCAGAACGTGCCGATCGTCAATTTCGGCGACAGGCTCGTGATGTTCGACACCGGCATGGGCTTCTCGAAAGCCTTCGGCCCGACCACGGGACGCCTTTTGAAGAGCATGGAGGAGGCCGGCATCAAGCCCGGCGACATCGACGCCATCGTCTGCAGCCATGCCCATATCGACCATATCGGCGGCATCTGCACGGCCGACGGCAAGCCGATCTTCCCCAACGCGCAGGTCTATATCAGCCAGGCGGATTTCGACTTCTGGACCGATGAGAGCAAGGCTGGCGGGCCGCTCAAGGCCTTCATCGCCCATGCCCGCGCCAACCTGCTGCCGGTGCGCGACAAGATCGTCTTCTTCAAGGATCAGCAGGAATTCCTGCCCGGCGTCCAAGCCATCGCAGCGCCCGGACACACCATCGGCCACCACATCTTCCAGGTCGCCTCTGCCGGAAAATCCTTCGCCTTCCTCGGCGATCTCACCCACCACGCCGTGCTGCTGACGGAGAATCCGCGTCTCGAATTCGCTTATGACAGCGATCCCAAGCTGGCGGTGCAATCGCGCGTCAGGCTGCTGACCTCGCTGGCGGAAAACAAGACGCCGGTGATGTCCTATCACTTCGCCTGGCCGGGTTTCGGCAACCTCGCCAAGGCCGGCGACGGCTTCCGCTACTATCCGGCGCCGATGGAGCTGGTGAAGGTCTGAGGCGGACGCGGCCGCCGGGCTCACCCCGCGCGGCCGCAGCCCTCTTTCTGTTTGCGCGGCTTGGGCAGCGCCAGCGGCGCTTGCTGATCGGCGAGATCGGCCAGGATCGGGCAATCGGGCCGGCCATCGCCGTGGCAGGTCTGGGCGAGATGGCGCAGCGTTCCGGCCATCGCCTGCAACTCCGCGATCTTGGCCTCGAGCGCCTCGACATGGTTCAGGGCGAAGCGCTTCACATCGGCGCTGGCGCGGCTCTTGTCGCGCCAGAGCGCCAGCAGGTCGCGGGTTTCGTCGATCGAGAAGCCGAGATTGCGGGCGCGTTTGACGAAGCGCAGCGTGTGCACCTCCTCGGGCGAATAGACCCTGTAGCCCGACTCGCTGCGCAGCGCCGCGCCGATCAGCCCGATGCTCTCGTAATAGCGGATCATCTTGGCGCTGACGCCCGATGCGCGCGCCGCCTGTCCGATGTTCATGGCTCAGCTCCTCGAACCGGATGTCTTGCCGAAGCGCCGCAGCCGCAGCGCATTGGCGAGCACGCTGACGCTGGACAGCGCCATGGCGAGCCCCGCCGCCATCGGCGACAGCAGCACGCCGAAGGCGGGGTAGAGCGCGCCGGCCGCGACCGGGATCAGCAGCACATTATAGCCGAAAGCCCAGACGAGGTTCTGCCGGATATTGGCGATCGTCGCCTTGGACAGCGCGATGGCGCGCGGCACGCCGTTAAGATCGCCCGCCATCAGCACGACATCGGCGCTCTCGATGGCGATGTCGGTGCCGGTGCCGATCGCCAGCCCGATATCGGCCTGGGCGAGGGCAGGGGCGTCGTTGATCCCGTCGCCGACGAAGGCGACGCGCTCACCTCCCGCCTGCAGCTGCCGCACCACCTCCGCCTTCGCGGTGGGCAACACCTCGGCCACCACCTCCTCGATGCCCAGCCGCTTGGCGATCGCCTGAGCGGTGCGGGCATTGTCGCCGGTGACCATCACCACGCGCAGGCCGAGCGCCTGCAGCGCGGCGATCGCGTCGGGCGTCGTGTCCTTCATCGGGTCCGCGACCGCGATGATCGCCGCCAATTGCCCGTCAATGGCGGCGTAGAGCGGCGTCTTGCCCGCGTCGCCCATCTCGACAGCCTCTTTGCCGAAGGCGGCGAGGCTCAGGCCGAGCCTGCGCATCATCCGGTCGGCTCCGACCTCGACGCTACGGCCGGAAACCTCGGCCCGGACGCCGAAGCCGGGATCGGCGCTGAAGCCCGAGACGGCGCCGAGCGCCACGCCGCGCTGCTGCGCCGCAGCCACGATCGCCTTTGCGACAGGGTGTTCCGAGCGGCTCTCGACCGAGGCGACGAGGCCGAGCACCTCGGTCTCGGAGAACCCGTCGAGCACGACGAGATCGGTCAGTTCCGGGCTGCCCTTGGTGAGCGTGCCGGTCTTGTCGAGCGCGACGACCTCGACATCGCGCAGCGATTGCAGCGCCTGGCCCTGCCGAAACAGGATGCCGAGTTCGGCGCCCCGACCGGTGCCGACCATGATCGAGGTCGGCGTCGCCAGCCCCATCGCGCAGGGGCAGGCGATGATCAGCACGGCGACGGCGTTGACCAGCGCATAGGACAGGGCGGGCGACGGCCCGAACGCCAGCCAGAGCCCGAAGGTCAGCAGCGCCAGCGCCATCACCGCGGGCACGAACCACATTGTCACCCGGTCGACCAGCGCCTGGATCGGCAGTTTCGAGCCCTGCGCCGCCTCGACCGTGCGCACGATCTGGGCGAGCACCGTGTCGGCCCCGACCTTGAGCGCCCGGAACTGGAAGGCCCCGGCCCCGTTGACCGTCGCCCCGGTCACCATTGCGCCAGGCGCCTTCAGGACCGGCGCCGGCTCTCCCGTCAGCATGGATTCATCGACATAGGATTGCCCGTCGATGACCTCGCCATCGACGGGGATGGCTTCGCCAGGCCGCACCAGCACGATATCGCCCGGCATCACCTTTTCGATCGCGACGTCGCTTTCCACCCCGTCGCGCAGGATGCGCGCCGATTTGGCCTGCAGCGACATCAGCCGGCGGATGGCTTCGCTGGTCCGCCCCTTGGCCCGCATCTCGAACCAGCGCCCCATCAGGATCAGCGTGACGATGACGGCGCCGGCCTCGAAATAGGTGTAGTCGGTGCCCTCCGGCAGGATGCCGGGCGCGAAGGTCGCGACGGTCGAATAGAGATAGGCCGCGCCGGCCCCGAGCATGACGAGGCTGTTCATATCGGGCGCGCCGCGCAGCAGCGCCGGCCAGCCCTTGGTCAGGAAGCGCAGACCGGGACCGAATTGCACGAAGCTCGCCAATAGAAACGAGACGAGCTTGATGTTGAAGGCGCCGAATGTCCCGGCCAGCCAATGGTGCAAGGGCTCGACCAGATGCGAGCCCATCTCAAAGACCAGCAGAGGCGCGGTCGCCATGGCGGAGAGGATGACGGCGCGCTTCAGCCCGTCCTGCTCTTCGGCGCGGGCTTGTTGCTCGCGGTCGCTCGCGCGTGGCCCGGACTGCGCCACGGCAGCGCCGTAGCCGGCCTCTTCGACCGCCGCGATCAGCGCGGCGAGCGGCCCGTCGCCCCCCAGCGTCGTCACCACGGCGCGCTCGGTCGCCAGGTTGACGCTGGCCTCGATCACGCCGGGCACGGCGGCAAGCGCCTTCTCGACCCGGCCGACGCAGGAGGCGCAGGTCATGCCGCTGATTGCAAGCTCGATCCGGCTCGTCGTCGGCTCGTAGCCGGCCTGCCGAATCGCGCCGGCGATGGCCTGGGCCGGTGCGCTCCCCGCCTTGACCCGCGCATGCTCGGTGGCGAGGTTGACGGAGACGGCGGAGACCCCCGGCACGGCGGCGACAGCCCGTTCGACCCGGCCGACGCACGAGGCGCAACTCATGCCGGAGATGGCGATATCGAGTTCGCGGTCAGCCGTAGCGACGGGCGCGATTGGGTTTTCCGGGGCGATTACGGGAGTGGGCATCATGTTTCTCCAACCTGACGCCAAGTGGTATGTTCCTTCCCATCATGGGAAGGTCAAGCGGCAATCGTATAGAGGAAGGAACTCCGTTTTTCCTCGTCGATCCCACCCACAGCCCTCATCCTGCGGAGCTGCGCAGCAGCGTCTCGAAGGACGGTCCAGGAGTCTCCAGAACCTGCCAGACCTTTCTGCGAGACGCGCCTCGCCGCGCTTCTCGCGGAGCGGGGCTGAGACAAAAAGACGGCCTTGACCTTACCACCATGGCAAGGTCCAGAAGAAAGGCCATCGTCTACAGGAGCCTCACAATGTCCGAACCCAGCACGATCACCTTCCGCGTCGCCGACATGAATTGCGGCCACTGCGCCGCCGCGATCACCACTGCTGTCGAAGCCGGCGCACCCGGCGCCAAGGTCACGGCCGACCCCGCTTCCAAACTCGTTTCGGTCCGGCATGCGGCGGATGCCGAGGCGATCAAGGGTCTGATCACGGCGGCGGGCTATACGCCGAGCGCAGCCTGAGCTCACTCCGGCGCATCTGTGACGGCAGCGTCCTCCAGCGCCCGCAGATGCAGCCCCGCCGCGGCGGCGATCCGGCTCTCGATCGCGCGGTAATGCGCCACCACCTCGCGCCCCAGGGGCGTGAGCGCCGCGCCGCCGCCTTTGGCCCCGCCAGTCGCCGCCTCCACCAGCGGCTGGCGGAACATGCTGTTGAGGCTGTCGATCAGCAGCCAGGCCCGGCGATACGACATGCCCATGGCGCGCCCCGCCGCCGAGATCGAGCCGGTGGACTCGATGGCTTCGAGCAGGTCGATCTTGCCGGGGCCGAGGCGCCCCGCCGGGTTGATGTCGATCCTGAGGCTGAGGCGCGTGCGCGGCTTGCCTTCGGCATCTTTTTGCATCGTGGCCGCTCCCTTCCCGCTCACGGCGTCTCGACCGAGACGGATTTGACGATGGCGTGAACCGGCGCCCCGGGGGCGAGCCCGAGCATGGCGACCGATTTTGCCGTGACCCGGCACAAAAGCGGCGCGCCCTGACAATCGAGCCGCAGCAGCACCGCCCCGTGCCCGTCGCGCGCGCCGATTTCGCTGACCGTGCCCTTGAAGATGTTGAGCGCGCTCAATCCTTGTGGCGGGACAAGGCTGAGCATGACGTCGCGGGCGAGGATGCGCACGCGCAGCCTGCCGCCGCGCGTCCGGGTGGGGCCCAGCACCTGCAGCAGGCCGGCAGCCGTGCGCAGCGTCGTCAGCCCGAAGCCCTCGTCGCGCTCCATCACTTCGCCGTCCAGCACCGAGCCCGCTTCG
>JBKBRD010000027.1:8178-17498 GCA_046292405.1 Allobosea sp.
CGCAGCTCGTCGCGCAGCCGCTCGATATGCGGCAGGATTTCCGCCTTGCGCGCCTCGTCGAGCGAGGCCAGCGGCTCGTCCATCAGCAGCAGCCGCGGCTTGGCGAGCAGGGCGCGGCCGATCGCGACGCGCTGCTTCTCGCCGCCAGAGAGCCCGGCCGGCCGGCGCGCCAGCAGATGGCCGATGCCGAGCAGATCGAGCACGGCGTCGAGCTCCGTCGTCGCCGGGGCCAGGCGCGGGGCGAACCAGCGCCCGAACAGCAGATTCTGGCGCACGGTGAGATGCGGAAACAGCCGCGCCTCCTGAAACACATAGCCGATGCGGCGCTGATGGCTGGGCAGGTTCACGCCGCTCTCGGTGTCGAGCAGCACCTGTCCGTCGACGACGACGCGGCCATGGTCGGGCTCGATCAACCCGCCGATGATGTTGACCAGCGTCGTCTTGCCCGAGCCGGAGGGGCCAAACAGCGCCGTCAGCCCGCCATCGGACTCGAAGGCGGCCTCGATCTGGACCATGTCGAGCCGATGCCTGACCGAAATCTGGAGTTTAGGGCTCATCCCGCCACGCGCCGGCTCACCCGTCGCGCCATCGCTTCGGAGACGAACAGGGCGGCGACGGAAATCGCGATGGAGATCAGCGTCAGCCGCATCGCCCCGGGCTCGCCGCCCGGCACCTGGGTGAAGGTGTAGATCGCCGAGGGCAGTGTCTGCGTCTCGCCGGGAATATTGGAGACGAAGGTGATGGTCGCGCCGAATTCGCCCATCGCCTTGGCGAAGCACAGGATCATGCCCGCCAGGATGCCCGGCAGGCATAGCGGCAGCGTCACTGCCAGAAAGACCTGGAAGGGGTTGGCTCCCAGCGTGCCCGCCGCGTCCTCGAGCTTGCGGTCGACAGCTTCGATCGAGAGCCGGATGGCGCGCACCAGCAGCGGAAACCCCATGATCGCGCTGGCGAGAACCGCGCCCGTCCAGCGAAAGGAGAGCACCAGCCCGAACCAGCTTTCGAGAAACGCGCCGATTGGACCCTTGCGGCCGAAAGACAAAAGCAAGAGATAGCCGGTGACGACCGGCGGCAGGATCAAAGGCAGATGCACGGCCGCATCGAGCAGCGACTTGCCCCAGAAGCGCCCGCGCGCGAGCAGCCAGGCGATGGCGATGCCGAAGGGCAGGCTCGCCAGCATCGCCGTGGTCGCGACCAGCAGGCTCAGCCGGACGGCGGTCCATTCATCGGGGGAGAGCCAGGCGCTCACGAAGCGTTGGCGGGCTCGACCAGCATGGTGAAGCCCTGCGCGGTGAAGGCGCTCCTCGCCTTCGCCGAAGAGAGAAGGCGCAGGAAGGGCAGGGCGTCGGCGTTGTTCGAACTCTTCACCACCGCGGCGGGATAGATGATCGGCGGGTGCGAGCCGGCGGGAAAGCGCGCGAGCACCTTGACGCCAGGCTCGGCGGAGGCGTCCGTGGCGTAGACGATGCCGAGCGGCGCCTCGCCGCGCGCCACCAACAGCAGCGCGGCGCGGACGTTTTCGGCCTGGGCGACGCGATCCTTGACCTTGTCCCAGCCGCCCAGCTTCTCCAGCGCCGCCTTGCCGTATTTGCCCGCAGGCACCGCCTCGACATTGGCCATGGCGAGCCGCCCCGAACCGAGAGCGGCGGACAGCGCCGCAGCCTGGCTTAGATCGACGCTTGCCGTCGAATCCTTGGGAGCGATGAGGACGATGGCGTTGCCGAGCAGGCTCAGTCGCGTCTCCTTGCGGATCAGCCCGCGGCCGTCGAGATAATCCATCCAGTCGAGATCGGCCGAGAGAAACAGATCGGCCGGCGCGCCCTGCTCGATCTGGCGGGCGAGGCTGCCGCTGGCAGCGTAGGAGATGCGCGGCGCCGGCTTGCCGGTCTCGCGCGTCCAGACGGAAGCGGCCTCGTCCAGCGCATTCTTCAGGCTCGCCGCGGCGAAGATCACCAGTTCCGTCGGCTGCGCCAGAGCCGGCGTCGCCAGCAAGGGCAGGGCGGCGGCGAATGTCAGCATAAGCCGCCGGGAAACGCGCATCATCGCCTGCTCCATCGCCGCCACGTTGTTCCCGCAGGAATATAACGAGACGTGGCGCTTGTCGAGCCGCGCCGGCGCCAGGCCGATCTGATTCTGTGCGCTTGGGCGAAACTCCCGTCAGCGATCGACTGAACGAAGGACGGCGACAAAATCCACGCAGCCCTCATCCTCAGGAGCCCCGCGGGGCCGTCTCGAAGGATGGTCCAGGAGGTTCCGGAGCGGACTGAAGCATCCTTCGAGACGCTGCTTCGCAGCTCCTCAGGATGAGGGCTCGAGAGTCAATTGGCGTTTGATCACAAGGTATTGGGTTTTGAGCCGAGCCAGGCGGCGTGGCCTTGGCGGTCCGGCCGGTTCAGCGCGGCTGCAGGGCAGGAAAAACTCTGCCGCCCGTGCTTGAAGCCCAGGATCGGCTCCGCCAGCGAGGCCAGCGCCATTTCGGCCGAGTCGGAGTCCAGCACGATCAGGTCGGCCGGGTTGCCGATGGCGATGCCGTAATCCGGCAGGCGCATCAGCCTGGCCGGGAGCGTCGTGACCAGCGATATACAGCGCGCGAAATCCTCCGGGGCGAGCTGGGCGGCGTTGGCGTAGAGATTGGCCATGCGCAGCAGCGAGGCGTCGCCGAACGGGGTGAAGGGGTTGAGCACATTGTTGGTGGCGACGGAGCAGGTGACGCCGCCTTCGACCAGCCGATGCGCGGGGGCCAGCCCGCGCGGCACGGCGTGGCTGGCGTCGCGGCCCATCAAATAGAGGTCGGTCGCCGGCAGCACGGTCACGGCGACGCCGGCCTCCTGCAGCCGTGCGGCGATGGCGACGAGGTCGCTTGGCGCCAGCATCGAGAGTTTTGTGACATGGCCGATGGCGACGCGGCCCTGATAGCCATGCGCGATCGTCTGGCGGCAGACCTCGTCGAGATGCATCCAGCCGGGATCGAGATCGAAGTCGAGATGAAAGTCGAGATCGACATCGAAGCGCCGCGCCAGCGCAAACAGCCGTGCGATCTGCCGATGCGGGTCGCTGTCGGTATAGGGGCAGCCGCCGAGCAGGTCGGCCCCATCGGCAAGCGCCTGGACCAGCAGTTCCTCCGTGCCGGGATCGTTGGTCAGCCCTTCCTGCGGAAAGACGCAGATCGAGAGGTCGAGTCCCCAGGCATAGTCGCGCTTGAGCTGCTTGATGGCCTCGAAGCTGCGCAGCCCCGCGCGCGGATCGACCTCGACATGGCTGCGCATCCGCGTCGTGCCTTTGGCGATGGCGCTGTCGAGCACCTGCGCGCCGCGGGCGTGGACATCGGCGACCGTGAAATCGCGTTTCATCGCGGAGACCGCGGCGATCGCCTCCTTCAGCCCGCCACGGATATGGCTGCAGCGGCCGAGCAGGCAGGCCTTGTCGAGGTGGACATGGCTGTCGACGAAGCCGGGCAGCACCGCCCGGCCACCGACCATCACCTCCGGCGCATCGCATATAATCTTGGGCTCGATGGCGACGAAGCGGCCGGAGCGGACGCCGAGATCCATGGGAAGCGCTGCGCCGGGCAGGCGCGCCTGGCGGAAGATCAGATCGAGGGCGGGTTGGTCGGTCATCGGAGGTCAGGGAGAGTTCGGCTGTGAGGTGCGGAGTGGAAGCACGAGCGTCATTGGCGCATTGGGTGCGGAGCGAAAGCCGTATTTTTCATAGAAACGCCGAGCGTCATCGGAGAGGGCGTGAACGAGGATGCCCCTGATGCCCATGATCTCCGACGCCTGCTGGACCCGCAGGACCGCATCCTGAAGCGCCGCTACGCCAAGGCCGCTTCCCTGGTGGCTTTTGTCGACCGCGAGCCGACCGAGGACGGCCATGGGAATTGGGTCGGGCATGTTTCGCTTCAGCGCGCCTGGCGCCTCAATGGCGGCCAATGCACCCGACGCCAGTGCGTAGAACGCGAATACGCGTCCGCTCTCATCCGCCACGACGTAGGTTCGGGAGGCGCCGGCTGCATGATTGGCGCGGGCCCGGCGTTTCAGCCAGTCATCGAGAATCGGTACGCCGCTATCGAAGCCGTCAAGCAGATGTCGTTCGTCCAGCGGCTGCGGAGCGAGCAGCATCATTTGGTCCATGGCTTCGGTGCGGACATCAGCCGCTCATAGCCCTCATCGACGGGCGGCGTGTCGAGTATCTTGAGGAAATGATCGTAGGTCGCCGCGTCGACCCGGACCAGCAACTGGTCGAGCAATGCGTCCTCGGCTGCTCTGCGCGCGGCGTCGATCATGAACTCTGAGCGGCTTTTGCTATGGGTGCGCGCTGCTTGATCAATCAGCGATCTCACATCCTCGCGGATGCGGAGATTGATGGCGCGCATGGCCTTGGATGGGGCTGGCATGGTTTTCTCCTGGCTGAAAACCAGTCTAACAGCTTAGATACACAATGTGTATCGGCTCTCGCGCCTTCAGATCTGGTGTGGGAGAAAAGGGTGTTCACGGCCGAGGCTTTGGGCGGGCCGTCCCCATCATACGCTCCTGACGCGACTCGCCTTCCGCAGAGTCTCTCTCTATAAAAGAACATATCAAGAACATTGGCGTTGGGGCCTTCATGATGTCAGCTGCCCATACCTTGGCCGATTTGCGCCGCAGCCTCGCCGAGGCGGCGCTGCGCAGCGCGCCTGCGGCCATGGGGCGGGTCAGCTTCGGCGTCGCCGGGCTCGACGAGGTGCTGGGCGGCGGCCTGGTGCGCGCCGCGCTGCATGAGGTCTATGCGCCCGGCACGCCCGATCTCGCGGCCGCGACCGGCTTTGCCGTGGGGCTCGCCATCCGGGCCGCGGGGCAGCGGCCGATTCTGTGGGTGCGGCAGGATTATCTCGACGCCGAGACCGGCGCGCTGCATCCGCCCGGCCTGTCCGAGCTGGGGCTCGATCCCGCCCGCGTGCTGCTGGTGCGCGCCCGCGATGCCGAGGGCGTGCTGCGCGCCGGCTCGGAAGCGGCGCGCTGCGGCGCGTTGGGCGCGGCGCTGATCGAGCCCTGGGGCGATCCGCGCCTGTTCGATCTCACCGCGACGCGCCGGCTCTCGCTGGCGGCTGAAGGCTCGGGCGTCGCCACCGTGCTGCTGCGCGCCAGCGCCTCGCAGGCGCCCAGCGCGGCGCGGACCCGCTGGCTGGTGCAGGCGCTGCCGTCGCGGGCGCTGGAGGCGAATGCGCCGGGAGACCCGGCTTTCAGGATCAGGCTGCTGCGCCATCGCGGCGGCCGCAGCGAGTGTGAGTGGCGTGTGGAGTGGAGCCGTGACCGACAATGCTTTGCGGAAAGACCCGTTTTGCCCGAAAAACCCGTCCAACCATGGCAAAGCCCCGATGTCGCGCCGCTATCTCGCCCTCTGGTTCCCTTTCCTGCCGACGGACAGGTTGCGGCGGGAGAAACGGGTCCCCGCCGCCGGGCCGGATAATCCGCCGCTGGCGCTGGTCGAGACATTGCGCGGCGCGCTGCGGCTCACCGCCTGCGACAGCCGCGCGCTGGATCTCGGCCTGTCGCCCGGCCTGACCCTGGCCGATGCGCGGGCGCGGATTCCGGGTCTGGTCTCGGCGCAGGCCGATCCGGATGCCGATGCGCGCCAGCTCGCGCGGCTGGCCGCCTTCTGCGACCGTTTCACCCCGCTGGTGGCGCTCGATCCGCCCCATGGCCTGCTGCTCGACATCACCGGCTGCGCCCATCTCTTCGGCGGGGAAGAGGCCCTGCTCGCCCTGATCGGCAAGCGGCTGGCGGCCGGCGCCATCATGCACCGCGCCTGCATCGCCGGCACGCCGGAGGCGGCCCATGCGCTCGCCCGCTTCACCCAGGGCGGCATCGTGCCGCCGGGCAGGGACGAGGCGGTGGTGCGCCGGCTGCCGATCGCGGCGCTGCGCCTGCCGGCGGAGACGGCGCTGGCGCTGTCGCGCGCCGGGCTGAAGAGCCTGGCCGATCTGGCGGAGCGGCCGAGCGCAGCGCTGTCGGCCCGTTTCGGCGAGGGGCTGGCGGCGCGGCTGCGGCGCACGCTCGGGCGCGAGGATGTCCGGATCACGCCGCTGCGCCCGCCGCCCGACTGCGTCGTGGAGCGCCATTTCGCCGAGCCGCTCCTGTCGATGGACAGTCTGGAGGAGGTGGTCGTGCGGCTGATCGAGGAGGCGGCGCGCGTGCTGGAGCAGCGGGGCGAGGGCGGGCGCGCCTTCGAGCTCAGCTTCTTCCGCAGCGATGGCGCGGTGCGGCGCATCCGGGTCGAGACCGGCCGGCCCTCGCGCGACGCCGCCGCCGTGCTGCGGCTCTATCGCGAGCGGCTGGACACGCTGGCCGATCCGCTCGATCCCGGCTTCGGTTTCGATGCGGTGCGCCTCGCCGTTCCCGTCTGCGAAGCCTTGAACACGCATCAGCCCCATCTCGACGGCCGCGCCGTGGAGGAGGATGCGGTGGCCGATCTGGTCGACAGGCTGGTGGCGCGCTTCGGCCGCGACCGGGTGCTGCGCTTCGTCAGCCAGGACACGCATGATCCGCGTCGCGAGGCCGTGAGCGTTCCCGCCACCCTGCCGCCGGGATCCACGCAATGGCCGGCGCCGGAGCCGCATGATCCGCCTTCGCGCCCTCTGCAGCTCTTCGATCCGCCGCAGCCGATCGAGACCCTGGCCGAGGTGCCCGACGGGCCGCCCTTGCGCTTTCGCTGGCGGCGCGTGCTGCACGAGATCGCCCGCGCCGAAGGACCCGAGCGCATCGCGCCGGAATGGTGGCGCGACGGCCCGGCTGAGCCCGACCGCGACTATTACCGCGTGGAGGATGCGCAGGGGCATCGCTTCTGGGTGTTCCGCGCCGGTCTCTACGAGGCCGAAGCCGCGCCGCCGCGCTGGTACCTGCACGGACTCTTCGCATGAGCTTTTACGCTGAACCTCATGGCTTTTATGCAGAACCCGTCGCTGCGACGAACTTCTCCTTTCTTCGCGGCGCCTCGCCGGGGCCCGACATGGTGCTCACCGCGCTGCTGCTCGGCCATGCCGGCATCGGGCTTGCCGACCGCAACACCGTCGCCGGCGTGGTCAGGGCCTTCAGCGCGCTGAAGGAACTCCGCGAGGATGGGCTGCCCGCGCCGGAGAAGCTGCGCGACGGTTCCGGTCCCGGCGAGCATGTCTGGATCGAGCATGAGCGCGTGCGCGATGGCAGCCTCGGCGCCGACGAGGCCTTCCAGGCGCATATCAAGGCGCTGGCCCGCGATTTTCGGCTGATCACCGGCAGCCGGCTGGTCTTTGCCGACGGCACGCCCGACATCGTCGCCTATCCCGCCAACCGCGCCGGCTGGGGAAGGCTTTGCCGCCTGCTCAGCCAGGGCAATCTCAGGGCGCAGAAGGGCGAGTGCACTCTGCATCTGGCCGATCTCACCGCCGATACCCGCGATCTCCTGCTGATCGTCATGCCCGACAGGCGGCTGGAGCCGCTGCCGGCGTTGCTCGCCGTGCTGGCCGAGGCGGCGCCGGGCGCCGTCTGGCTCGGCGCCTGCATGCATCGCAAGGGCGACGACCGGCGCAGGCTCGCAAGGCTGAAGGCGCTGGCGGCCCCCAGCCGCACCCCGCTGATCGCCAGCAACGATGCGCTCTATGACGCGCCGGCCCAGCGCGACCTGCAGGACGTGTTGAGCTGCATCCGCGAGGGGGTGACGATCGAGCGCGCCGGCCGGCTGCTGGAGGCCAATGCCGAGCGCCATCTCAAGCCTGCCCGCGAGATGCACAGGCTCTTTCGCGATGCGCCGGAAGCCATTGCCGAGATCGCCCATCTGCTGGCGCGCGTCGAATTCGATCTCGGCCAGCTGCGCTATGAATATCCCGACGAGCCGACCCCGCCGGGCTGGACGCCGCAGGGCTGGCTCGAGGAGCTGGTGCGCCGGCGCGCGCCAATGCGCTATCCCGATGGCGTGCCCGACAAGGTGCAGAGGCTGCTCGACGCCGAGCTCGTGCTGATCGAGAAGCTGGATTACGCCCGCTATTTCCTGACCATCCGCGACATCGTCGATTTCGCCGAAAGCCGCGGCATTCTTTGCCAGGGGCGGGGGTCTGCCGCCAATTCCGCCGTCTGTTTCGTGCTCGGCATCACTGCGGTCGACCCGGCCGAAAACGACCTGCTCTTCGCCCGCTTCATCTCCGAGGAGCGGCGCGAGCCGCCCGATATCGATGTCGATTTCGAGCATGAGCGGCGCGAGGAGGTGATCCAGCACATTTATCAGCGCTTCGGGCGCGAGCGCGCCGGCATCGCCGCCACCGTGATCCGCTACCGCCCGCGCAGCGCCATCCGCGATGTCGGCAAGGCGTTGGGGCTGACGGAGGATGTCACGGCGAGGCTGGCGGGCACGCAATGGGGCAGCTGGGGCAGCGAGATCGCCGCCACCCATGTCCGCCAGGCCGGGCTCGATCCGGATAATCCGGTGATCGCCCGGGCGGTCGGCTTCGCCATCCGGCTGCTCGGCTTCCCGCGCCATCTCTCGCAGCATGTCGGCGGCTTCGTGCTGGCGCGCGGACGCCTCGACGAGACGGTGCCGATCGGCAATGCCGCAATGGAGAAGCGCACCTTCATCGAATGGGACAAGGACGATATCGACGCGCTCGGCCTGATGAAGATCGATGTGCTGGCGCTGGGCATGCTGACCTGCATCCGCAAGGCCTTCGACCTGTTGCTACGCCATCGCGGCGTCGATTGGGGCCTGGCCGATGTCCCGCGCGACGATCCCGCCACCTACGACATGCTCTGCCGCGGCCATTCTCTCGGGGTCTTCCAGGTCGAGAGCCGGGCGCAGATGAACATGCTGCCGCGCCTCAAGCCGCGCCAATTCTACGATCTCGTCATCCAGGTCGCGATCGTCAGGCCAGGCCCGATCCAGGGCGACATGGTCCACCCCTATCTGCGCCGCCGCGCCGGGCTGGAGGAGGTGAGCTTTCCCTCGCCCGCGCCGCCGCATGATCCCGACGAGCTCTATCACGTGCTCCGTCGCACCTGCGGCGTGCCGCTCTTCCAGGAGCAGGCGATGAAGATCGCCATGGTCGCGGCCGAGTTCAGCGACCGCGAGGCCAATGGCCTGCGCCGCGCCATGGCGACCTTCCGCAATGTCGGCACCATCGGCAATTTCGAGGCGCTGATGGTCGAGCGCATGGTCTTGCGCGGCTATGAGCGCGATTTCGCCGCGCGCTGCTTCGACCAGATCAAGGGCTTCGGCAGCTATGGCTTTCCGGAGAGCCACGCCGCCTCCTTCGCCAAGCTGGTCTATGTCTCCTCCTGGCTGAAATGCCACCACCCCGAAATCTTCGCCTGCGCGCT
>JBKBRD010000028.1:0-17307 GCA_046292405.1 Allobosea sp.
TGCTGTCGCCGGGCGAACGCCGGATGAGCGGTCCCGCCCTGCATCCCGGTTTCACCGGCTTTCTGGTCAAGCCCGTGCGTGCGAAGTCGCTCTATGAGCGCCTGTCCTCGCCGATGCGCGCGTCGCCACAGCGCGGCGCGGGCCGGGCGGCGCTGTCCGCCGCTCGCGACGAAGCTCTCCAGGGCCTGACGGTGCTGGTCGCCGAGGATAACGACATCAACGCCCTGCTCGCCGTCAGAACGTTGGAGAAGCTCGGCCACAAGGCGGTGCGCGTCGGCGACGGGCGGGCCGCGCTGCGCCATGTCGAGGCCAGCCTGAGCGGCATGGAAGCGCCGCTCGACCTCGTGCTGCTCGATATCCGCATGCCTGAACTGGACGGGCTTTCGGTCGCCCGCGCCATTCGGGCGCGCGAGGCCGAGATCGGGACCAGCGATCCCCTGCCTCTGCTCGCGGTCACGGCCAATGTCTCGCAGGCCGACCAGGAGCTGGCGCGCGCGGCCGGCATGGACGCCTGCCTCGCCAAGCCGCTCGAGCGCGCCGTGCTGACGCAATGGCTGGCGCAGATAGCAAGTCGGCAACGCTTGACGCTCAGCCGCTGACATGGCGTCACAAGCCTGACGCAGTTTTGTCGCGAAGCTGTCAGAACCCTGACGCTAGCGTGTCGGATCGCGACAATGCCGCGGCAGCAGACCAGCAGGGCGAACCGACGCATGACGCCGCAGACAGCCGATGCACCAAAGCCGGCAAATCAACCGCCGGTCGGACCCTTCCTGGCGCGCTTCTCTCCGCGCATGCTGATGGGCGGCGGCTTCCGCTTCCATGAAACCCGCGACGAGGCTTTGTCCGGCACGCTCGGCCGTAGCGGTTCCCTCGAAGTGCGGCTGGCCCGCGGCCCTGCCGAGATCTGGCGGGCGCAGCGGCTGCGCTACCGCGTCTTCTACCAGGAAATGTCGGCCAAGCCCGGCGTCGTCTCGCGCATGTTCCGCCGCGACGCCGACCGGTTCGACAGCGCCTGCGACCATCTGCTGGTGATCGACCACGCGGCGCGCGGACGCTTCGGCGGGGTGAAGCCCCGCGTCGTCGGCACCTACCGGCTGATGCGGCAGTCGGCCGCCGCGCGGCTCGGCGGATTCTACACCCAGGGCGAGTTCGATCTGGCGCCGCTGATCGCGCGCCATGGCGCGTTGCGCTTTCTCGAGCTCGGCCGCTCATGCGTGCTGGCCCCCTATCGCACGAAGAAGACCGTCGAGCTGCTCTGGCACGGCATCTGGGCCTATATCCGTCATCATCGCATCGACGCGATGTTCGGCTGCGCCAGCTTCGACGGCACGGATCCCGACCGGCTCGCCTTGCCGCTCTCCTTCCTGCATCACCATGCCCGCGCCGAAGGGGCCTGGAGCTGCAGCGCGCAGGCCTTGCGCGGCGTCGCCATGGACCGGCTGCCGGCGGAGATGGTGGACGCCAAGCTGGCGCTCAAGCAGATGCCGCCGCTGATCAAGGGTTATCTCAGGCTCGGCGCGCGCTTCGGCGCCGGCGCTGTGATCGACCGGCAATTCGGCACGACTGACGTGCTGGTCATCCTGCCGGTCGCGGCCATCGACCGGCGCTATGTCGATTATTACGGCGAGGAAGGCCAGCGCTACGCGGCCTGACTCACGCTCCATCCCACCTCAAGCCCTCATCTGCGAGGAGCCGCGCAGCGGCGTCTCGAAGGATGCTCCAGCAGGTGAAGGAGCCTCCGTGGCCATCCTTCGAGACGGCCCTTTGGGCCTCCTCAGGATGAGGGCTGCGGGCGGGATCGAGGGGCTGGAGGCGGCACGGCGAAGCATGAAGCTCTCCCTCGAGGCGAACGCAAGGAAGACAGCGATTGCGGCGGGGTTGAGGCTGGTTAGAAGGCCTTGGGCAGTCCCGCATCCTTCAAGACGGCGTTGGCGGTATGCCGAGACTTGGCGCCGGAATCGACGCAGACCTGAAGCTGCGAAACCGGATGGCGCCAGATCTCATGGTCGCCCTTGGCGGGCCTGACATATTCAAAGCCGGCGCGCCGAAGGATCTTCTTCAAGCGCGGCCCGATCTCGACCATCAGGCTGCCTGGACGACATCCGAGACGTGAACCTCCATGTCGATGCGCAAATCCTGGTCCGTCTCGAGGAAATCCGGCACGAGCAGCTTCAGCCGCTCGCGGAGAGCCTCGATCGTCGCAGCTTCCGTGACGATCCCGGCATCGGTGGTGGAGCGCGCCCACCAGACGCCAGCCAAATCATCCCGGCGGACCTCGAATTTTACGACCCGCATGTCACGCTCCCCGTCAGCTTCACGTTACCACGCCTGTCTGACGATTTCACGACCTCAGAACTTCAGCCGCCGCGCCCGCTTCACCATCGGGATCTCGTGGATCTTGTCGAGCAGCGCGTCCGTTACCGCCTCATCGATCGCGACGAAACAGATCGCGTCGCCGCCGGGCTTGTCGCGTCCGAGGTTGAAGGTCGCGACATTGACCCCGGCCTCGCCGAGCAGCGAGCCGAACTGGCCGATGAAGCCCGGCTTGTCGGCATTGCGGACATAAAGCATGTGCGGCGCGAATTCGGCGTCGATCTGGATGTCGCGGATTTCGACGATGCGCGGCTTGCCGTCCTGGAACACGGTGCCCGAGGCGTGGCGCGCCATGTCCTCGGCTTCGACCACGATGCGGATGACGCTTTCGAGATTGCCGGCCACCTCGCGCGTCAGCTCCTCGACCACGATGCCCTTGTCCTTGGCCGTCATCGCGGCGTTGACCATGTTGATCTCGGGCAGGAAGGGCCGCAGCACGCCGGTGATGGCGGCGGCCGAGATCGCCTTCAGGTTCAGCGCGGCCACCGCGCCCTCATACTCGATGCGGATCGCCTTGACCGGCGCTTCCGTGAGCTGGCCGAGGAAGGAGCCGAGCTTTTCGGCGAGCGCCACGAAGGGCTTGATGCGCGGGGCTTCTTCCGCCGAGATCGAGGGGAAGTTGACCGCGTTGGTGATCGCGCCCTTGAGCAGGTAATCGCTCATCTGCTCGGCCACCTGCAGCGCGACATTCTCCTGCGCCTCGTTGGTGGCGGCGCCCAGATGCGGCGTGCACACCACATTCTCCAGCCCGAACAGCGGGTTTTCCTCCGCCGGCTCGACCGAGAACACGTCGAAGGCCGCGCCCGCGACATGGCCGGACCGGATCAGCCCCGCCAGCGCCGCCTCGTCGACCAGCCCGCCGCGGGCGCAGTTGATGATGCGCACGCCCTTCCGGGTCTTGGCGAGGTTCTCGGCCGACAGGATGTTCTTGGTCATCGCCGTCATCGGCACGTGCAGGGTGATGAAATCCGCCCGCTTCAGGAGATCGTCGAGCTCGACCTTCTCGACCCCGAGCTGCACCGCCCGCTCCGGCGAGAGATAGGGATCGAAGGCGATGACCCGCATCTTCAGCCCGATGGCGCGCTCGGCCACGATCGAGCCGATATTGCCGCAGCCGATCAGCCCCAGCGTCTTGGCGGTGATCTCGACGCCCATGAAGCGGTTCTTCTCCCATTTCCCGGCCTGGGTGGAGAGGTCGGCGGCAGGGATCTGGCGGGCGAGCGCGAACATCATCGCGATGGCGTGTTCGGCGGTGGTGATCGAATTGCCGAAGGGCGTGTTCATCACGATGATGCCGCGCGCCGTCGCGGCGGGAATCTCGACATTGTCGACGCCGATGCCGGCCCGGCCGATCACCTTCAGCCTGGTCGCGGCCTCCAGCAGCTTGGCGGTGGCCTTGGTGGCGGAGCGGATGGCGAGCCCGTCATACTCGCCGATCATGGCGGCGAGCCTGTCCTTGTCCTTGCCGAGATTGGGATCGAAGGTCACCTCGATGCCGCGATCCTTGAAAATCTGCACGGCGGCGGGCGAGAGGGCGTCGGAAATCAATACGCGTGGGGCGGTCATGGGTTTGTCCGATGAAATGAGGGGCAGTCGGCAATAGGCAGTCGGCAGTCGCAAAGAGGCGCCGGCGTCGGTTCCCCGACTGCCGACTGCCCATTGCCGACTGCCTGGCGCGCGGCGCGCGCCTCAAGCCGCCTTCTTGCTCAAACCCGCCTTGGCTTCGTTGAAGGCATAAGCGATCCAGGGCAGCAGAGCCTTGAGATCGCGCGCCTGCACGGTGGCGCCGCACCAGATCCGCAGGCCGGGAGGGGCGTCGCGGTAATGGCCGAGATCGTAGCCGGCGCCGGCCTTCTCGATGATCGCGACCACCTGCTTGGCGAAGGCGGCCTGGGCATCGGCCGGCAAGGCCGTCACCGCCGGATCGGCGAAGGTCAGGCAGACCGAGGTGTTGGAGCGCGTCTTCGGCTTCACCGCCAGAAAGTCGATCCAGTCGTTCTCGCGCACGAATTTGGCCAGCACGCGGAAATTGCCGTCCGCCCGCTTCACCAGCCCGTCGAGCCCGCCGACCTTTCTGGCCCAGCCCAGCGCGTCGAGATAATCCTCCACCGCCAGCATGGACGGGGTGTTGATCGTCTCGCCGGCGAAAATCCCTTCGATCAGCTTGCCGCCGGAAGTCATCCGGAAGATCTTCGGCAGCGGCCAGGCCGGCTTGTAGGTCGTCAGCCGTTCCACCGCGCGCGGCGACAGGATGATCATGCCATGCGCGGCCTCGCCGCCCAGCACCTTCTGCCAGGAGAAGGTGGTGACATCGAGCTTGGGCCAGTCGAGCCGCTGCGCGAAGGCCGCCGAGGTGGCGTCGCAGATCGTCAGCCCCTCGCGATCATCGGCGATCCAGCTGGCGTCCGGCACGCGCACGCCCGAGGTCGTGCCGTTCCAGGTGAAGACGACGTCGCGCGTCTTCGTGTCGATCTTCTTGAGATTGGGCAATTCGCCATAGGGGGCGGTGATGATGCGGACATCGTCGAGCTTGAGCTGCTTGGCGACATCGGTCACCCAGCCCTCGCCAAAGCTTTCCCAGGCGACCATGTTGACGCCGCGCGCCCCGAGCAGCGACCACATCGCCATCTCGACCGCGCCGGTGTCCGACGCCGGGACGATGCCGATGCGATAATCGGCCGGGACCTGCAGCACCTCGCGGGTCAGGTCGATCGCCAGTTTGAGCTTGTCCTTGCCGATCTTGGCGCGATGGGAGCGCCCGAGCGCTGCGCCTGACAGGGCTTTGAGCGACCAGCCGGGACGCTTGGCGCAGGGGCCGGACGAGAAATGCGGCACGCGCGGAAGCGCGGCCGGAACCGTATTCGCCATCGATGTCTCCATCCTTACAGATGGGCGCGCCACGGTGGGGTGGCGTGTCCCGTCGACGGGGGTAAGGCGGAGGGGGTGGGGGAGTCAAGGTGTGGATCGGGATATACTCCGAACCCGTGATCTCTCCGGCGCCGCCCGGAATGGTCGCCCCTGTGGCGACCATCCCTTGGCGTGCGCCAGTCTGTTTTTGGGCTGAACGAGCGAAGGTCTTGCCGGCATCCTCTGCGCGAAGACGTGGATGGTCTGGACAAGCCTGACCATGACGGCGGAGAGCACCCGCCCCCCAAAGCCCCACCCCCTCGGAACCCGACCTCTCCCCCGTCGTTGGCATCGCAAAGCCCCTGCCCCGGGGCGCACGCGCAACAGGAGAGCTGCGATGCGAGCATTGGTCTGGCACGGCAAGGAAGACATTCGCTGCGACACCGTCAGCGATCCCGAGATCGAACATCCCCGCGACGCCATCATCAAGGTGACGAGCTGCGCCATTTGCGGCTCGGATCTGCATCTCTTCCACAACATGATCCCGGCGATGATGCCCGGCGACATCATGGGCCATGAGGCGATGGGCGAGGTCGTCGAGACCGGCTCCGGCCTCAACGGCAAGCTGAAGAAGGGCGACCGCGTCGTCGTGCCCTTCACCATTTTCTGCGGCGAATGCGAGCAGTGCCGGCGCGGCAATTATTCCGTCTGCGAGACAAGCAACCGCCGCAAGGATCTTGCCGACAAGGCCTTCGGCCACGCCACGGCCGGGCTCTTCGGCTACACCCATCTCACCGGCGGCTATCCCGGCGGGCAGGCGGAATATCTGCGCGTGCCCTTCGCCGACGCGACCCACATCAAGGTGCCGGACGGCATCAGCGACGAGAAGCTCTTGTTCCTCAGCGACATCCTGCCCACTGGCTGGCAGGCGGCGGTGCAGTGCGACATCCAGCCGACCGACACGGTGGCGATCTGGGGCTGCGGCCCGGTCGGCCAGATGGCGATCCGCAGCGCCATTCTGCTCGGCGCCAAGCAGGTCGTCGCCATCGACTGCCTGCCCGAGCGGCTGTCCATGGCGCAGGCCGGCGGCGCCATCGCCATCGACTTCAAGAACGAGAGCGTGATCGAGCGGCTGAACGAGTTGACCGGCGGCAAGGGTCCGGAGAAATGCATCGATGCGGTGGGCATGGAGAGCCATGTCTCGCTGTCGCAGCCGGACACGCTGATGGACCGGGCGATGCAGATGATGATGCTGGAGAACGACCGTCCCCACGTGCTGCGCGAGATGATCTATGTCTGCCGGCCGGCCGGCGTGATCTCGATCCCCGGCGTCTATAGCGGCCTCGTCGACAAGCTGCCGATCGGCATGGCGATGAACAAGGGCCTGACTTTCCGCATGGGCCAGACCCATGTGAAGCGCTGGACCGACGATCTGCTGCGCCGCATCGAGGAGGGGCAGATCGATCCGTCCTTCGTCATCACCCACACCGTCAGGCTCGAGGATGGGCCGCAGATGTACACGCAGTTCCGCGACAAGCAGGACAGCTGCATCAAGGTGGTTCTGAAACCCTGAGCCGAAGGAGGCGCCTGTGACCTATCTGACCAACCTCGTCCGCTCCAAGGGCGATCCGAAGATCATCAAATCCGGCCCGAGCTCGCTGCCGGCGAGCGACCGCATGGCCCGCAATCTCGGCTGGTTCAGCATCGCGCTGGGCGTCACCGGGCTCGTCGCCGCCTCCAGCGTCACCCGCTTGCTGGGCATGCGCGGCCGCGAAGGGCTGGTGCGCAGCTTCGGCCTGCGCGAAATCGCCAGCGGCGTCCTCAGCCTCTCCGTCGACAAGAAGGCGGGGCTGTGGAGCCGGGTCGCCGGCGACCTGCTCGATCTCGCCGTACTGCGGCAGGGGCTGAAGGGCTTCAATCCCAAGCGCTCCAATGTTGCGAGCGCCATGATCATGGTGGCGGGCATCACCGTGATCGATGTCCTCACCGCCAAGGCGGCGAGCGCCGTCCACGCCCGCGGCGCCCTCGAACCCGCCGATTACAGCCGGCGCAGCGGCTTCCCCAGCGGGGTCACCGCGGCGCGGGGTCGCGCGGCCGAAACCTTCTCGACCCCGCGCGACATGATGGCGAGCTTGCCGCGCTGAGCCGGAAGCGGGGGCCGCGTCGAGGCGGCCCCCATCTCCCGCCGCCAAACCGACCCGCGTTAACGAACATCCCCCACTCCGGCACAATTGCGCCTTTGCGCCGCCGGAATCCGGCGTGCCAATCTGCCCCACGATTCACCGGGGATAGCTCAATGATGAGCCGACTAGCCGCTGCCTTGATTCTGGCGCCCAGCTTCGCCTCCGCGGCCGAGATCGATCTCGCAAGCCGGATCGACCGGGTCACGGTCTATCCTGACGGGGCGGTGGTGACGCGGCTCGGGCGGGCCGAGCTGATTGAGGGCGCGTCCCAGCTGGTGCTGCGCGGGCTGCCGGCGACGATCGACCCCGCTTCCATCCGCGTCGAGGCCAAGGGCGACGGCTCCTTCGCCATCGGCGCCGTCGATGTGAAACTGGCGCCGGGAGACGCGAAGATGGGGCTGGACCAGACCATCGAGGCCAAGCTCAAAGCATTGCGCGAGGACAAGGGAAGGCTTGAAGCCCAGGCCTCCGCCATCGAGGCCAAGCGCGCCACCATCGAAAATTTCGGCAAGACCGGCCCCGACAAGCTCGGGCCCGACGGCAAGGCGCTGCCCGTGGCGGATTGGCCGGCGGTGTTCGATGCGATCGGCACGGCTCTGGTCAAGGTCCATGACGAATTGCGCGGCGTCCGCAGCCGTATCGGCGAGGTCGAGCTGGAGATCGCGGCGCTGGAGCGGGCTCGCCCGCAGCCCGGCCGCGCCGGCGCGCCCAAACGCGACATCGCCATCGCCGTCGAGGCGGCCAGGCCGGTCACGGCCGAGTTCTCCGTCAGCTATCGCGTCACCGGCGCGAGCTGGACCCCGCAATACGAGGCGCGGCTGAGCACAGGCGGCCCGACCGCCAAGCCCGAGCTCGCCTTCATCCGCCGCGCCGAGCTGCGCCAGCGCAGCGGCGAGGATTGGAGCGACGTCGCCGTCGCGCTCTCGACCACGCGCTCGGCCGGCGGCACGCGGGCGCCGGACTTGTCGCCGATGCAGGTGCTCTTCTTCGAGCCGCCGACGCTCTATGAGAGCCGCCGCACGACCGCCGCGCCGGCGCCGATGGCCGCCGCCCGCGCCAAGGCGGAAGCCGAGATGGAGGCCGCGAAAACGCAGCGCGACGCCGTCGCAAGACCGGCCGAGGCGCAGCTGGCGCGCATCGAGGCCGGCCCCTATCAGGCGAGCTTCACGGCGCCCGGCCGCGTCAGCGTCCCGCAGGACGGCGCGTCAAAGGCGGTGGTGCTGAGCCAGAGCAAATTCGCCCCCGCGCTTGCGGCGAAGATCGTGCCGGAGCTGGAGGAGAAGGCCTATCTCGAGGCCAGCTTCAGCCTCGCCGAGGACGCGCCGCTGCTGCCCGGCGAGGTGTTCCTGCATCGCGACGGCAGCTATATCGGCCGCGGCAGCCTCGGCCTGGTGGCGCCCGGCGACAGGGTCGAGCTCGGCTTCGGCGCCGACGACCGGCTGAAGGTGACGCGCGCGCCCGTTCGCAGGCGTGAGAGCGAGCCCGGCTGGATCGGCCAGACCCGCACCGATCTGCGCGAGTTCCGCACCGTGGTGAAGAGCCTGCACGCTCAGCCGGTGAAGGTGACGGTGAGCGAGCGCATCCCCTTCTCGGAGAACAGCGCGATCGCCGTCGAGCTGCTGCCTGCGACGACGACGCCGACCGAAAAGCAGGTCGGCGACAAGCGCGGCGTGCTGGCCTGGAGCTTCGAGCTCGCTCCCGCGACGGAGAAGGAGATCAAGCTGTCCTACCGCATCAAATGGCCGGGAGACCGCGAGCTCGCCTATGAGGCGCAGGAGCGGCCGATGCCGCTGCCGTCTGCGCGCTGACGGTGCGGCCCGGCGCGCAGCCGCATTGGCCGGGCCAGCTCCACCCTTGACCTCGCAGCCCTCTTGGCCCAAGAGGGCTTGCAAGAACCAGCCTTCGAACCCCGGTCTTGCGCCGGGGTTTTTCACGAAAGCGGCGCTTGCTTCGATAAGTCTGACAGCAACGCGCGCAAGGCAAACGGGACTTAAAACCCATGGCGAATGTGGTGGTGGTCGGCGCCCAATGGGGCGACGAGGGCAAGGGCAAGATCGTCGACTGGCTGTCGAGCCAGGCCGATGTGGTGGTGCGCTTTCAGGGCGGCCACAATGCCGGGCATACGCTCGTCATCGACGGCAATGTCTACAAGCTCTCGCTGCTGCCCTCGGGCATCGTGCGGCCGGGCAAGCTCTCGGTCATCGGCAATGGCGTGGTGGTCGATCCCTGGCATCTGGTCGAGGAAATCGCCAAGCTGCGCGCCCAGCACGTCGCGATCACGCCCGAGAACCTGCGCATCGCCGACAATGCGACGCTGATCCTGCCGCTGCACCGCGAGCTCGACCATTTCCGCGAGACCTCCAACGCCACGCTCAAGATCGGCACCACCAAGCGCGGCATCGGCCCGGCCTATGAGGACAAGGTCGGCCGCCGCGCCATCCGCGTCATCGATCTCAAGGACCCGGCGATTCTCGAGGCCAAGATCGAGCGGCTGCTGGCGCATCACAACGCGCTGCGCCGCGGGCTCGGCATCGCCGAGGTCGATGGCGGCGAGCTGCTCGCCCAGCTCAAGGCGATCGCGCCGGAAATCCTGCCCTTCGCCGACACGGTCTGGGCCCTGCTCGATGCGCAGCGGCGCGCCGGCAAGCGCATCCTGTTCGAGGGCGCCCAGGGCGCGCTGCTCGATGTCGACCACGGCACCTATCCGTTCGTGACCTCCTCCAACATCGTCGCCGGCCAGGCCGCGACCGGCTCGGGCCTCGGCCCCTCCGCCGTCGGCTATGTGCTGGGCATCGCCAAGGCCTATACCACGCGCGTCGGCGAAGGCCCCTTTCCGACCGAGCTGCATGACGAGATCGGCGAGCTGATCGGCCAGAAGGGCAAGGAGTTCGGCGTCGTCACCGGGCGCAAGCGCCGCTGCGGCTGGTTCGACGCCTGCCTCGTGCGCCAGACCGTCAAGACCTCCGGCATCGACGGCATCGCCCTGACCAAGCTCGATATTCTCGACGGCTTCGCCGAGATCAAGGTCTGCACCGGCTACAGGCTCGACGGCGCGGTGCTGGAGCATCTGCCGGCCGGCCAGAGCGACCAGGCCCGGGTCGAGCCGATCTACGAGACGATTCCCGGCTGGGAGGGCTCCACCGCCAACGCCCGCTCCTGGGCCGATCTGCCGGCGCAGGCGATCAAATATGTCCGCCGCATCGAGGAGCTGATCGGCGCGACCGTGGCCGTGCTGTCGACCAGTCCCGAGCGGGACGACACCATTCTCGTCCATAACCCCTTCGAGGGTTGACGCAGCCCCCAAGATCGACAAGTGAGGCCCATGGCCGATTTCTATCCCATCCTGGCGCGGGCGGTTGCCGGCTTGGCCGATCAGTCTCCGGATGCGCGCCGGGCGATTTACGACCGGGCCAGGAACGCACTCGTCACGCAATTGCGCAGCCTCGACCCGCCGTTGGGCGAGGCCGAGATCATGCGCGAACGCCTGGCGCTGGACGAAGCCGTCACCAGGATCGAAGCCGACTACGGCGCGGCGCCCCCGCCCGCCGCTGGCGGCGCGATCATCCGCGAGCGCGCGCCGGAGCCTGAATCGGAGCCGGAGCCGCCGCGCGCGGCCGAGCCGCTCTCGCCGATCGGCCTGCCCCAGCCGCCCGAGCCCCGGCCATACCAGCCGGAGCCGGGCTTGCAGGAATCGGGCTTGCAGGAACCGGACTTGCCGGAGGATCGCTTCGCGACCCCCTCCGGCGAGACGGTGGAGACTCAGCAGAACCGGCCGCGCATTGCGCCGCCGCGCGAAAAGCGCGTCAAACCCGGCCATGTCCGCACCGCCATCGTCAGCGTCGGCGTCGCCATCGCCGTGGCGGCGATCGCCGGCGCCGCCTATTACGTCAACAAGGTCGCCCCGCCGGAGACGGCGCAGCAGCGTCCCCGCACCGACGCGCCGGCTCAACCCGCCCAGCCCGACAATGCCGGCAAGCTGAACGACCGCGTCGGCGAGGCCGCCCCGCAATCGCAGCGACCTGCGACCGGCCCGGCCGCCCCCTCCGGCAGCGAGGTCGCCGTGGCCCAGCGGGCGATCCTCTACACCGAGGTGGCGGATAATCCGCAGCAGCCGCGCGCCATCACCGGCCGCGTCTTCTGGCGTCTCGACAGCGAGAGCGCCGGACAGGGCCGCCCGGTCGAAACGATCGTGCGCGCCACGATCGAGATCCCCGAAGCCGGGCTGGGGCTCGACTTCACCATCCGGCGCAACACCGACAACGCCTTCCCCGCCTCGCACATCATCGGCCTGCGCTTCACCAGCACGGGTCCGCAGGTGGCGGAAGCGGTGCGCGAGGTCGGGGTGCCGCAATTCAAGCTCGATGAGGGCGAGCGCGGCGCGCCGCTCTCGGCCATAAATTCCGCGCTGGGCGAGAACCTGTTCGTCGCCGCGCTTTCGAACGTGCCGATCGAGATCGAGCGCAATATCGAGCTGATGGTCAACCGCAACTGGATCGACATCCCCATCCGCTTCGCCTCCGGCCGGCGCGGGATCATCACCTTCGAAAAAGGCATCCCCGGCAACCAGACCCTGACGGACGCCCTCAGCCGCTGGCGCTGAGCGCAGCGCCCGTCCCTGCAGCCGCATGGGCGGCGTCCTGCGCCGCCGCGTGTCAGGCCGCTGGCCGCGTCTCACGCAGGGTCGGCGCGCAAAACCGGACGGGCCTAGCTGCGCCGCGTCGCCGCGAAGCGGGCCGCCTCGCGCAGCGTCCCAGCCTCCGGACCGAAGCGGTCGAGCGCTGCGACCGCCTGCTCGCTCAAGCGATCGCGCTCGCGCTTGGCTTCGTCGAGACCGAGCGCCGCGACGAGCGTCGCCTTGCCCTTGTCCTGATCTTTGGCCGTGGCTTTCCCGAGTTGCTCCTGCGTCGCCTCGACATCGAGAATGTCGTCGGCCACCTGGAAGGCTGCGCCCAACGCCTTGCCGTAAGCGAGCAGAGCCTGGCGCTCAGCCGGACCGGCATTGCCCAGAATCGCGCCGGCCTCGGCGCTGACCGCCAGCAGCGCGCCGGTCTTCATTGCCTGCAGGCGGCGGATGGCGGCCGGCTGCAGACGCTGCGGCACGCCGCCTTCGAAACGCCCCTCCGCCTCGAGATCGAGCATCTGCCCGCCGGCCATGCCTCCCAGACCCGCGGCGCGGGCGAGGGCGAGCACGAGCGCGGCGCGGATCTCGCCGGAGGCATGGGTCTTCGGATCGGCCATGACGTCGAAGGCGAGCGTCAGCAGGCTGTCCCCGGCCAGAATGGCGGCCGCCTCGTCGAAGGCCTTGTGCACGGTTGGCCGCCCCCGCCGCAGATCGTCATCGTCCATGGCCGGGAGATCGTCATGCACGAGCGAGTAGCAGTGAACCAGCTCGATCGCCGCCCCCGCCCGCAGCGCGTGCAGCGGATCGACCGCGAACAGGGCCGCCGATTCGACCGTGAGGAACGGCCGCACCCGCTTGCCGCCGCCCAGCGCGCCGTGCCGCATCGCCGCCAGCAGCAGTGGCGGCCGGGCGATCTCGCCCGCGAGCGCCTCCGGGCCGAGCAGGCCGTCGAGCATGGCCTCGATCGCATCCGCCGTTTGTGCGAGCCTGCGCGCCAGCGCCGTCTGAGCATGCGTGTCGTCGAGGGCGGAACTCATGAGCCGGTCTCGCGTTCGCTTCAGTCGTGCGGGATTGCCGGAGCATGGCCGCAGCGTCAAGTCGCCCAGCGCTGGGCGCGGGGGGAGACGGGAATGACGGCAGGCCAACCGGCCAGGCAGCGGGGCCTCTTCGCCCGCCTCGCGCGCCTCGCGCTGCTCGCAATGGTGGGATTGGCGCTGTTGATCGTCGCCGGGCTGCTGCTGTACCGGTTCGTGCCGGCGCCATCGACCCTGATGCTCGGCCGCTGGCTGACCCTGCAGCCGGTTTCGCGCGACTGGGTTCCGCTCCAGCGCATCTCGCCCAACCTGATCCGTGCGGTCATCGCCGCCGAGGATCAGCGCTTCTGCCAGCATCGCGGCGTCGATTGGGTGGAGCTCAACGCCGTGCTGGAGGATGAGGACGGGCCGAGCCGCGGCGCCTCGACGCTGACGATGCAGACCGCCAAGAACGTGTTTCTCTGGCCTGGCCGCTCCTATCTGCGCAAGGGCCTGGAAATTCCGCTGGCGATGGCCATCGACCTGGTCTGGGGGAAGCAGCGCGTCATCGAGGTTTATCTGAACGTCGCCGAATGGGGCGAAGGCGTTTTCGGCGCGGAAGCGGCTGCGCAGACCTATTTCGGCAAGAGCGCCGCGGCGCTGACGCCGGCCGAGGCCGCCCGCCTGGCCGGCGCGCTGCCCAACCCGATCCTGCGCAACCCGGCAAAACCGAGCCGGGGCTTGCAGTCGGCGGCCGGTCGCGTACAACGGCGCGTCGGGCAGTTGGGGCCGCTCGGCGATTGCGCGATCCCGCGCGGCTGAGGCGATTGCGCGATTTCGGCACTAGCCACCGCGCGCGGGAGCGTGTATGGGCAACGCCTCACGAGATTGATCCGTCGTCGTGACGGTTGCGCTGCCGCTTCGGCCCGCGCTTCCGGGCGGCGGCACGATGGAGAGTATTATGGCCGTTCCGAAGAGAAAGACTTCGCCGTCGAAGCGCGGCATGCGCCGCTCGGCAGATGCGCTGAAGCAGCCCACCTATATCGAAGACAAGAACTCCGGCGAGCTGCGCCGTCCGCACCATGTCGATCTGAAGAGCGGCATGTATCGCGGTCGCCAGGTGCTGAAGGCCAAGACCGAGGCCTGAGCGCCGCGGGCCCTCGGTCCAGAGTTCCATGAAGACGAAAAAGCCGGCCGCGAGGCCGGCTTTTTCATGTCGCGCGCCGGCGCCGCCCTGGCTCTGATCGGCTCAGACGGAGGCGAGCCGCCGGCCGCTCAGCGTCATCGCGGCGCGATAAAGCCGCGTCGCCGTTTGCGGCGTCGCGCGCTGCCTGGCCGCAAAGCAACCGATGCCGGCCTGGGCGGCGGCGACCTGCAGCAGCAGCAGCGCAAGACGCGCCTCGTCCTGCAGGGCTGCCTGTTCGCGATCGTCCGAAATCACCATGTCCCTCTCCGGGACGCAGGGCTTGCGTCATGCCCATAGTTGCAAACGCGCGGCCAAGCTTAACGGGACGTTAAGCGGAAGGCCTGCATCATTTCGAAACATCCCCCGCTCTGTTCCGGCCCGGCCTGAACCTCGTCTGCGGCAATCCGTCCAACGCCTTGTCGAGGCTAGTCCGATGCATGCGCCCTCGATACTCACCGCTTCGGACAGCTCTCAGCTCGATCCGCGCAGCCTGCTCTCCTCGATCGGCGAAGTCGTCTACACCTGGGACATCGCCAGCGACGCCTTGAACTGGGGCCCCAACGCCCACGACGTGCTCGGCCCGGTCTCCGAACAGGCGATGAGTCGCGGACTCGCATTCGCCGGGCTCGTCGAGCCGGGCAGCGGGCGCAGCCGCTACGACGCCGTGTTCTCCTCCAGCGGCTTTGATCAGGGCGACGGCGTCGTCTATCGCACCCGCTATGCGGCCGATCTGGCTGGCCGGAAGATGTGGATCGAGGATGCCGGCCGCTGGTTCGCGGGGCTGGATGGCAGGCCGGCCTGCGCCAGGGGCGTGCTGAGGCTGGAGCGCTCGGTCAAGGCCGACGAGCTCAATCGCTCGACGGGAGAGCTCTGCGACCGCTCGGCGCTGGTCGAGCGGGTCCAGGGCACTCTGGCCGAGCATTTGCCGGCCGAGCGGCCGGTCGTCGTGCTGATCGCCGCGATCGACGAGCTGACGCGGCTCAACGACGATCTCGGCCATGAAGCCACCGACGAGATCATCGCCGTGGTGCAGGAGCGGCTTCGCTCGGTGATGCGCCGGCGCGACCATCTGATGCGCTATTCCGGCAACCGCTTCGCCATCCTGCTGACAGGCTGCCCGCAGAACCAGGTCGAGGCGGCCGCGCGCCGTTTCTCCAGAGCCGTGGCCGTCTCGGCCATCGAAACCGGGCATGGCATCGCATTGGCGCGGTTGCGCATCGGCGCGGCGATCGCTCCGGACCTGTCATCCCATGCCGGGACGCTGGTCGGCGCAGCCGAGACGGCTCTCGCCAACGCCAAGGCAGGCGCGGCCGAATCGGCGATCGTCGCCAAGCGGGGCGACCTGCGCGAGCATGCGACCGACAGGACGGGGCTCGATCAGCAGGCGATCGCGGCGCTCAACGAGCGCCGGGTGCAGCTGGCGCTGCAGCCTGTGGTGCGCGCCGTCGGGCGCGAAATCGCCTTCCACGAGGCGCTGCTGCGGGTCGGCCGCGGCGCCGACGGCCTGTTCTTCGCGCCGGCCGAACTCGTGCCGATGCTGGAGCGGCGCGGCCTGGTGCGGCTGTTCGACCATCGCGTCATGGAACTCGCGGTCGACCTGATGAACGCGGACAAGAACCTCGTCCTGTCGCTGAACGTCTCGCCGCAATCGTTGACCGACCCCGAATGGCTCGAGGCGTTGCTCGCCTTCACCAATGCCTCGCGTGGGCTCGGCAGCCGGCTGATCGTCGAGGTGACGGAGACGGCGACGATCGACGACCCGCTGCGCATCGCTCGGCTTCTCGCAACCATCAAGGCGCAGGGCGCGCGGATCGCGATCGACGATTTCGGCGCGGGCCACACCTCATTGCGCCATCTGCGCGAATTTCCGATCGACATCCTCAAACTCGACGGCGCTTTCACGCAGAACCTGCGGCGCTCGACCGATGACCGATTCTATGTCCGCACGCTGATCGACTTGGCCCGCCACCTCGAGGTCGAGACCGTGGCCGAATGGGTCGATGAAGAGGTGCAGGCGACGATGCTCGCCGATTGGGGCGTCACCTATCTGCAGGGTCATCTGCTCGGCAAAGCCGAGCTCTGGCCGCTGGCCGGCCACGCGCCCAAGCGCCGGACGGCCTGCTAGCGCCCTGAACGCCGTCATTGCGGGGCGCTGGCCGCGGGCCAAAGCCCGCAACCCATGCCGAGGATATGACGAGCGGGGCTTGCGCGTTCAGATCCGGCGCCTCAGCGGCCCGACAGCTTGTCTAGCCGCTCACGCATCTCGTTCAGCTCGCGCTTGAGATCGCCGAGATCGTCGGGCTTCGGCGCGGCGGCGGCATCCTCCTTGGCCTTCGCCGCAATCGCCGCGAAGGGGTTGAACATCCGGAACGCGTCCGTGAAGATCGTCATATTGGCGCGCGTCTGCGCCTGGATCGCGTCGAGCGCGCCACCGCTGAACGGAGCGGCTCCGAACGCCTTGGAGATCTGGTCCCGGAACTGGTTCTGCTCCTTCAACAGGTTCTCCATCGAGAATTCGAGATAGCGCGGCACGAGCCCCTGCATGCTGTCGCCGTAAAAGCGGATCAGCTGGCGCAGGAAGGTGGTCGGCAGCAGGTTCTGCCCCTCCTTGGCCTCCTCGTCGAAAATGATCTGCGCCAGCACCGACCGGGTGATGTCGTCGCCGCTCTTGGCGTCATAGACCACGAAATCCTCGCCGCCCCGCACGAGCCCGGCCAGATCCTCCAGCGTGACATAGGAGCTGGTGCCCGTGTGGTAGAGCCGGCGATTGGCGTATTTCTTGATGACGGTCGGTTCTTTATCGCTGGCCATTACAGTCCTGCATGCCATTGGCCCGCGCCCAGCCGCAAGATCGCGCCAGGGCGGAACGGAACGGTGTCCGATCAGAACGATAGCCGCTTGGCCGCCTGCCGCAAGTTTTTTGAGCGCATCCTGCAGGAATCGCAGGTTTATCGCGGGTTGACTGCCCGCCTACGCTGCATTTGATCGGCGTCAACGCCATAAAATCCGGACGAACGCATCTTTAGGCTCTCTTGACGCGGCGGCGTCGGGCTTCGAAGGTGCCGCAGGAAACGCCGGCCAGAG
>JBKBRD010000029.1:0-10382 GCA_046292405.1 Allobosea sp.
CGCGCGCCGCCGGCACGGTGCCGGCCGCCGTCATCATCATCGGCATGGCGCGCCCATATTCGGATGCGCCGTCGATCACCGCGCGGTAGCCGGCGATATTGGCCTGCGAGGAGAGCACGTCCATCACCTGGGCGCGGGTGATGCGCGGCATGAACTCCATGGCGAAGGCAGCGACATTGGCGCGGCCGAGCGCCTCGACCGCAGCCTCGTTGCCATAGGGGTCCATCACGCCGAAGACGAGCGCGCCGGCGGGAAGAGCCGCCGTCTCCGCCTCGGAGGGGCGGCGCACCTTCAGCACGATGGACGCGCCCGCCAGCGCCTCGGCCGCCGAGGACGCGATCGTCGCCCCCGCTGCCTGATAATCGGCGTCGCCAATGCCGGAGGCGAGGCCCGCGCCCGTTTCCACGACGACCTCGGCCCCGAGGCCAATGAACTTCCGGACGGTTTCCGGCGTCGCGGCGACGCGGGTCTCCGCCCCCTGGGTTTCGGCTGGCACGGCTATGCGCATGGCAGGGCGAGGCCTTTCAACTGGGCGTGGAGCGACGCTGGCAGGCCAGCCGCTTCAAAGGATGGCGAGGGCGAGCAGCAGCAGGACGAAGGGTACGGCCGGGGCGCGCCAGCCGATCGAGCGCGAAGCGATGCCGACGACCGAGGCAATCAGCGTCAGCAGCGTACCCAGAATCGCCGTGCCCCAGGCATGGGCGGAGCCGCCCACGGCGAGCGCCGTCACGATCGCCAGGCAGGCGACGGTGCCGACCTCGGCGAAATGGATGAAGCCTTCATAGGTGCGCTCGTGCTCGGCGTAATCCATCTGCGGGATCTCGCCAGCGCCGTGTCCGTGTTGAGCCATGTATCCGGTTCCAGAGTCGAAAAAGAGGTCATCTGCCTTAGCGCAACTGCGCCGGGTCGGCAACGGAGGCCAAGCGCGCAGGCCGATCAGCCCAGAACCTGCAACTCTGCGCCCGAACGCCGCGCAGATGCGAGTTAAATCGATTTAGAAGCGTTCGTCTACAGGGTCGAGCTCAGCCCGGCCGCCTTCAGCGCCGCGGCCTGCGCCGCTGCGACGCGCGCCACCGAGAAATCCTCGATCTCGCGCTCGAACATCCGGTGGAAATTCAGCTCCGCGTCGAGATGCAGGAAGACGCCGCCGAGCCCGATGGCGGCCCGGTCCATGAACACGAATTCGCGGGGGACCTTCACCGGCCCCTTCGCCTTCAGCGCCTGATGCACCTCGAAGGCCTGGCGCCGGCCATATTCGGCCGGGCTGACACCCTCCGCGATGCGCCGCGTCCGATCCTCCAGCAGCGGGCCGTAGATGAAGCGCGCCCAGATGTTCAGCGTATCGACGAGATGGCGCGTCAGCCCCTTGAAGCCCCAGACCTCGTAGGCGTGGACCACGCGCGCCTCGTCGCCCTCGAGCAGGCCGCGATAGAGATCGACCACCCCGCCGACGAAGGAGGGCGGGAAGATCCGGATGCAGCCATAGTCGAGCAGGTTGATGCCGGCCGGGGCTCCGTCTTCCGAGAACACCGTGTAGTTGCCGAGATGCGGATCGCCATGGATGACGCCGTGATGGCTGAAGGGTCGCCACCAGGCCTTGAACATCGCCGTGGAAATCCGGTTGCGCGCCTCCTGGCTGTCCTGCTTGTGGTCGAGGATGCGATCGCCCTCGAGCCAGTGCATGGTCAAGAGCCGCTTGGTCGACAGCGACGCTTCGAGCGCCGGCACGCGCACCTCCGGCGTATCCGTCAGGATGGCCTGGTAGAGCGCGATGTGCTTGGCCTCGCGCAGATAATCGAGCTCTTCGCGCACGCGTGCGCCGATCTCCTTGGCGATCTCGCTGGTGTCGATGACCGGGTCCATGCGCCGGTGCAGCGCGAAGAGAATATCGAGCTGGGAGATATCGGCCTCGACGGCCGATTCCATGTCTGGATATTGCAGCTTGCAGGCGACATCGACGCCTTCCAGCGTGCGGGCGCGATGCACCTGCCCGAGCGAGGCCGCCGCAGCCGGCTTGAGGTCGAATTCGGCGAAGCGCTCGCGCCAGCCGGCCCCAAGCTCCGCCATCATCCGGCGCTTGACGAAAGCGGCGCCCATCGGCGGCGCCTGCGACTGCAGCTTCTGCAACTCCTCGGCATATTCCGGCGGCACGACATCGGGGATGGTGGCGACGAGCTGGGCCACCTTCATGATCGGGCCTTTCAGCCCGCCCAGCGCCTTGGCCAGCGCCTCGGCGTTGGAGAGGTTGCGCCCCTCCAGCCCGAACAGCCGCGTTCCCGCGATCCGCGCCGCGACGCCGCCGACATTGGCCCCGACGCGGGCATAGCGCGCGGCGCGGGCGGAAAAGCGGTTGGCTTCGCTATCGCGTTCGGACATGGGGCTGGCGCTTTCGGTTCGGTCTCTCCTGCGCATGTAGGGTCTGACCGCGCCAATGCCAGCGCCATGCGGCGCCACGCCCGATGCGCGCGGTCCTAGCCCGACGGCGCAGCCCGCTGCTTCCTGCCGTTCTTGTCGCGATACATCGCCTTGTCGGCGAGATCGGCGGTCTCGAGCAGGCTGCGATCGGGACGTCGCTCGGCCACCCCGACCGATGCGGCAATGCCGTTGGCGATGAGCGCGACGCGCAGCCGCTGCTCGACCACCTTCGCCTGCGCCTCGTCGCATTCGATGGCGAGCACCATGAACTCGTCCCCGCCGGTGCGGGCGACGATGTCATGCTGCCTGACGCTGTCGCGAATGACCGCTCCGGCCCTGGCGATCAGCGCGTCTCCCGCCTGATGGCCGCGCGTGTCGTTGACCTGTTTGAGCTCGTCGAGGTCCACCGCGACGACGCAGGCGGGATTGCCGAAGCGCCGGCAGCGCGCTTCCTCGATCGCGAGGAATTCGCTCCAGGCCTTTTGGTTGAAGAGCTCCGTCAGGCCGTCGCGGCGCGCCTCGTCCGACACTCTTTCGATCTGGCGGCGCAGGCGCACGACCTCCTGCTCCGTCGCGAGAACGCAGCCCAGCAGGTCGGCCACGGCCTCGACGACCGCCAGTTGCTCTGTCAGCGCCGGAGGCTTGCGATCGGGGCTGATGGCGCACAACGTGCCGAACAAAGTGCCGTCGTCGCGCTTCAGCGGCACCCCGACATAGGAGCCGATCGTCAGCGCCTGGCCGATCGGCGCTGCGGCATAGGCGGGCACCGCAGCCGCGTCCGGCGCGATGCGCGGCCCCAGCCCATCGACCATGCGCGAGCAGAAACTGTCGGACCATCGCAGCACCGACCCGGCGCTGACGCTGTAGCCGTGATCCTCCGCGCTCAGCACGATCCAGTCGTCATTCGCGACGCGGGTGACCATCCACAGCTCGAAGCCGAGATGTCCGCGCAGGAATTTCAGCGCCCGTTCGGAAGCGGCGGCGAAATCCTGCATGGCTATCGAGGCTCGTGGGGTTGGCGGGGGCCGGCATCTGGCACGGGATGGCGCCAGGAGACCAGCGACCGCCCGACAAAGGCTGCAACCGCTGGTCGCAGCTCATGCGCCGCCGCTGGCCTTCAACGCCGCGCGCACCTCGGCGACGGTGGCCGCTCGCCCGCCGGACGCCTCGACCAGGCGCACGCTGCGCGACACCAGCGCCGCATTGGTGAGGCCGCAGCCGAAGGGCGCGTCCTCCAATCCGGCCCGCACATGCACGCCGCGGGCGACGGCGGCCGGTATCAGGCGCGTGAGATCGACGCCGAGGCCGGCGATCATCGCCGGCGCGTCGGGCGCGTCTTCGGCGAGCAGCTTCAGATGGGCGTCCAGCGCCCAGTCGCGCGGCGGAAAGCCCCAGGCGAAGGCGTCCGAGAACATCAGCCGGTAGATCGGCGTCGGCATGCCCGGATAGGCCTTGGCCAGCGCCGCGCCGAGCCGGGTGAAGCCAGGCTCGTAGATCGCATAGCTCGGATGCACCTTGTGGCGCTGCGCCACCGCCATCCCTTCGCGGATATGCTCGCCGGGGTTCTGGTAGATGAAGCCGGCCTCCCCGCCGGGTATCCCTGCGAAAGTCGTCCAGTTGCAGGAGCCGGGATCGAGCACGCCCCACTCCGCCAGCCCGCGCTTCGCCAGTTCCTCGAGATGGGTGTAGCGGCCGGAGCCGATGATATCTCCCGCATAGCCGGAACCGACGATCGGGATGGTCGGGTACACGATGGCGTCGACCCTGGCGCGGATGCCCTCGATAGCCTGGGCGTAGAGCTCCCAATCGTCGCGCTGCCGGCCGGTCTCGACGTCATAGACATGCAGATGCACGATCGCGGCGCCGGCTTCCACCGCCGCGACGCCGTCGGCGACGATGGCCGGGATCGTGATCGGAATGCCGGGCTGGCGCTCCTGGCCCCAGGGGCCGTTAATGGCGGCCTCGATCCAGATCGGCTTGTTCATGGGGCTGAATCCTTCGGCCAGTTGTCGCGGATCCAGCGCGTCAACCCGGCCTCATCGACCTCGCCTGCGGCGAGCGCGAGGATCGCAGCGGCAGCCAGCGCCTCGGAGGGCGCAAAGCCAATGCCATTCAGGCGCAGGAACGTGATCATGGTGAGGAAGGCGGCGCGCTTGTTGCCATCCACGAACGGGTGATTACGCGCGATTCCGAAGGCGTAGGCCGCCGCCAACGCAGCCATATCCGTCTGGCCATAAGCGAACTGATTGACCGGGCGCATCAGCGCCGACTCGAGCATGCCGATGTCCCGGATTCCCTCCGGTCCACCAAAAATCGCAAGTTGCTCAGCGTGGATGTCAATGACGAGTTCAGCCGTCAGCCAGAGCGGTCCGGTCATTTGGCCAGTTCACGCAGCGCGTTGGCGTAGTCCTTCATCGCTTGCCGGGCGATCGTCATCGCCTTGGCGTGAAGGTCGTTATGGCGCTGGATCTTGAAGCCCTCCGCCTGCTTGATCACGTCGAGCCTGTCGCCCTCTTCGAAACCCATCTGCGCCAGCAAATCCTTCGGAATGATCAGCCCGAGCGAATTCCCGATCCGACGGATCTGCAGGACATTGACGCTCTCCGCCTCGGGCGACGTTGTCGGCTTGTTCATGGCTCTCGCCTCCGCTTCCAGTTATACAAAACGTATAACACGCCATCGCCGCTCATGTCACCGCAGCGATGCAACGGCCGCGTGACGAAACGCACGGCCGTGGCGCTTGCCATCGCGGCGCCGGCACGTGCCTAATCGGCAAAACAAATCGGGGCGGAGACGATGGGACTGTATTTCGAGGAGTTCGGCCCGGCGCTCAGGGTCGTGACGCGCGGGCGGACGGTGGGCGAAGGCGACATCACCTTGTTTTCAGGCCTGTCGGGGGATTTCAACCCGCTGCATGTCGACCAGGAATATTGCGCGACGACGCCATTCGGGGAGCGCATCGCTCATGGCCCGCTGACGCTCGCCATGGCGATCGGGCTGATGTCGCAACAGAATCTGATCGACGCCACCACCATGGGCCTGCTCGACCTGCACTGGAGCTTCGCCGGCCCGGTCAAGATCGGCGACACCGTCCATGCCGTCGTCACCTGCGTCGAAGCGAAGCCCTCGCGCAAGCCGGACCGGGGCGTCGTCACGCTGCGGCTCGACATCTTCAACCAGCGCGGCGAACAGGTGCAGACCGGGCACATGAAACTGCTGATGAAACGGCAGGGCGCGGAGGCGCAGGGCCCGAAGACGAAAGCCGCGGGGACGCCCGATGCTTGAGCGGCGCGCCAGCTATGAGGAGACCGTCAGCCAGTTCCGCTGGCGCATCCCGCCACGCTTCAACATCGGCGTGGCCTGCTGCGACGCCCATGCCGACGGCTCGGGCCGCCCCGCCCTGCTCTATGAGGAACAGGATGGCAGCCTGTCCGTCACCAGCTTCGATACGCTGAAGGCGCAGAGCAACCGGCTTGCCAATATGCTGCGCGGCCATGGCGTCGCGGCCGGGGACCGGGTCGGCATCCTGCTGCCGCAGCGGCCCGAGACGGCGCAGGCGCATATGGCGATCTATCGCATGGGCGCCATCGCGCTGCCGCTGTTCACGCAGTTCGGCCCCGATGCGCTGGAGCATCGTCTGCAGCACAGCGGCGCGCGCGCGCTCATCACCGATGCGGAGAACATCGGCAAGATCGAAGCCATCCGCGCCTCATTGCCGGATCTGACCAGCATCTTCGTCATCGGCGGGGCGGGCCATCCCGATCTGGCGCAGGAGATGAGCAAGGCTTCGGACAGCTTCGCGCCTGTCGATACGAGCGCCGACGATCCGGCCCTGATCATCTATACGTCGGGAACGACGGGAAAGCCCAAGGGCGCGCTGCATGCCCACCGCGTCCTGCTCGGCCATCTTCCCGGCGTGCAGCTGCCGCAGGAATTCTTCCCGCAGAAGGGCGATCTGTTCTGGACGCCGGCCGACTGGGCCTGGGCCGGCGGGCTGCTCGACGTGCTGTTGCCGAGCCTTTATTTCGGCGTGCCGGTTCTGGCCTCGCGCGCCCGCAAATTCGATCCGGAAGCTGCGTTCGACCTGATGGCGCGGCGCCATGTGCGCAACGCCTTCCTGCCGCCGACCGCGCTCAAGCTGATGCGGCAGGTCGAGAACCCCCGCCGCTTCGGCTATGCGATGCGCTCGATCGGCACCGGCGGCGAGACGCTGGGCGCCGATATGCTGGCCTGGAGCGAAGCTGCCTTCGGTTTCCAGGTCAACGAGTTCTACGGCCAGACCGAGGCCAATCTCATCGTCTCCAACTGCGCCGGCCTGTTTCCGGTCGTGCCGGGCTCGATGGGCCGGGCGGTGCCGGGGCATGAGGTCGCGGTGATCTCGCCGGAGGGTGAAATCCTGCCCGAGGGACAGCCGGGGCTGATCGCGGTGGCGCGGCCCGACCCGGTGATGATGCTGGAATACTGGCGCCAGCCGGAGGCCACGGCGGCCAAATTCGTCGGCGACTGGCTGGTCACCGGCGACACCGGAGTCCGCGACGGCGAGGGCTACTTCTGGTTCCAGGGCCGCGACGACGACATCATCTCCAGCGGCTCCTACCGGATCGGCCCGGGCGACATCGAGGATTGCCTGATCCGCCATCCCGCCGTGCTGATGGCGGCGGTGGTCGGCAGCCCGGACCCGGTGCGCACCGAAGTGGTCAAGGCCTTCATCCTGCCGCGTCCAGGCGTCGTGGCCGATGCGGCGCTGGCCGAGCAGATCCAGGCCTTCGTGCGCGAGCGCCTCGCCGCCTACCAATATCCGCGCGAGATCGAATTCGTCAGCGAATTGCCGATGACCGCGACCGGCAAGATCCGCCGCAAGGACCTGCGCGACCAGGAAGTGGCGCGCAAACGCGGCGCCTCGGATCCGGGCTGAGCCAGCGGCTTTTCCACCCGGAGCCGCGCAGGCACGGCGCAACATCTTGCATGCAAGCGCCTCCCCCTACACGTGGCCGTGTGCTGCGCCACCGGGGGTTTTCGAGGCTGACAGGCCAGTCCGCGGGCCAGATCGGCGCTCGATCCTGATCCGGGTCCGGGTGACGCTGGCCCTGAGCGATAGTCACGCGCGCGATGCGCGCGATCTCAGCGCGGTTCCCCGGAGCCCAGCTCCAGCAGCGTCAACCGATTTGGTTGCGTAGGCTGTCCGCAGGCCGGCGCAGGCGGCCCGAGCCCTCAGAGAGCATGTCCGCGCCGGCCTCTGCGGATCTGCGGGCGCTGGCCAGGATGGATCCCCTGCCGCAGGCGGCGCGCCGCGTGGTTCAGCCAAGAGCGATTGACGCCCCCATTATTGCATGCAAGATTTTGCTTAGTCCCGCAGAGGATCGACGAAGCGGCTGTCCGACAATGCCGCCAGGTCAGACAAGACAGCCGCTTTGCGCGGCTGAGGGAACGGAAAGCGCCATGACTTCACGCCTGCAGACCCCGAAATCAGGCCTTACGCGGCGCGGCGCGATCGGCGCCGCCGCAGCTTTCACGGCGACGCTGCCGGCGATCAGGCCGGCGCGCGCTGCTGTCGAATTGCGCCTCACGCACCCGGCCGATCAGAGCCATCCGGTCCATATCGAGGCCGAGGCGATGGTGAAGCGCATCAGCGACCGCACCGATGGCGAGGTCAAGATCGCGATCTTCCCCAATAACGCCCTCGGCTCGCCGGTCGAAGCGGCGCAGCAGACGCGGCTCGGCGCCATCGACATGATGCTGCTCAACCCGGCCAATATCGAGGCGCTGTCCAAGACGATCGGGGTGATCAACATCCCCTACCAGTTCGACAGCTACGAGCACGCCCACAAGACGCTCGACGTCACCGCGCGCGACTGGATTGCGGAACAACTCAAGGCCGCCGGCTTCGTCTGGATCGCCAATTTCGAATGGGGCTTTCGCGCGACGACCAACAGCCGCCGGCCGATCAACCAGCCCGCCGACGTCCAGGGTCTCAAGATCCGCGTGCCGCCCGAACTCGCGATCAAGGCCGCCTTCGAGGCACTCGGCGCCTCGACCCAGACCATTGCCTTCCAGGAAGTTTATCTGGCGCTCGCCAACAAGGTCGTGGACGGGCAGGACAATCCGGTCGGCACGACATTCGCCGCCAAATTCTTTGAGGCGCAGAAGCATCTGGCGCTGACCCGGCACATCTACGCCTCGATCATGTTCTGCTCGAACCCGCGAACCTGGAGCAGCAAGCTCAACGAGGCCCAGCGCAAGATCGTGCAGGAGGAAGGCACGGCCGCCGGCATGGCCGCGCGCAAGGGCGTGCGCGACAATGAGGAGGCCAATCTGGCCGCCATGCAGAAGGCCGGCGTCGAGATCACGCGGCCCGACGTGGGTCCGTTCCGCGACAAGATGGGTCCAGCCTACGACCAGCTCCGCAAGGCGCTGGGCGAGGAGACATGGACGACATGGACCAAGCTGGTCGCCGCGGCGCGCGCCTGAGCGCTTAAGGTCGATATGCTGATTGCAGCCGTCCTCGTCTCGATCTGCGTCGTCATCCTGATAGGCATCCCGATCGCGGTCGCGCTCGGCCTGGTGGCGATCGGGCTGATGGTGCTGACGGCCGGCCCGGATCTGCTCGTCGTCTTCATCCAGCGCGCCTATGCGGGAACGACCTCGTTCCCGCTGCTGGCCATCCCGTTCTTCGTGCTCGCCGGCAATCTGATGAATGTCGGCGGCACGACCGAGCGCATCTTCCAGGTCGCGCAGCTCTGCGTCGGCCGCATCCGCGGCGGCCTCGCCCATGTCAACGTCATCGGCTCTGTGATCTTCGCCGGCATGTCGGGCTCGGCCGTCGCCGACGCCGCCGGCATGGGCGTGATCGAGCATCGCGCCATGACCAAGGCCGGCTACACCAGCCGTTTCGCCGCGACGATCACCGCGGTGTCGTCGACCATCGGCCCGATCATCCCGCCCAGCATTCCCTTCGTCATCTATGGCAGCCTCGCCAATGTCTCGGTGGGGGCTCTGTTTCTTGCCGGCATCGTTCCCGGATTGCTGATGGCGGCGGCGCTGATGGGCGTGATCATGCTCGTCGCCAAGCGGATGGGCCTGCCGCGCGGCGACGCCCTGCCGCCCTTCCGCGAGGCGTTTCCGATCGTCTTGAAGGCCGGGCCGGCGCTGCTGCTGCCGCCGACCATCCTGCTCGTCATCCTGACCGGCATCGCAACCCCGACGGAGGCCGCGGTCGTGGCGGCGGCCTATGCTTTCGTGCTGGGCCGCTTCGTTTATCGCGAACTGGGCTGGGCCGCGACGGTCGACGTGCTCTGGGACACGGTGCGCCAGACCGCGCAGGTGCTGTTCATCATCGCCCTGGCGGCGCCCTTCGGCTGGGTGCTGATCCAGCAGCAGATCCCCAACGCCATTCTCACCGGCTTTCTGGCGATGTCGTCGGAGCCCTGGGTGATCCTGCTGATCATCAATGCGGTGCTGCTCCTGCTCGGCATGTTCATCGAGGGCATCGCCATCATGATCATCGCCTACCCGGTTCTGCTGCCGATCATCCTCAAGATCGGCGTCGACCCGGTGCATTTTGGCGTCATCCTGGTGCTCAACATCATGATCGGGCTGGTGACGCCGCCGGTGGGGCTGTGCCTCTATGTCGTTGCCGGCATCGCGAAGATCTCCATCGCCGAGATCACGCGCGAGATCTGGCCCTATGTGCTGGCGCTGATCGGCGTCTTGATGCTGATCACCTATGTTCCCGCCATCTCGCTTTGGCTGCCGAACCTGTTCGGCTACGGGGTCACGCGATGATGGCGTTGCTCAAAGGGCTCGATCGAGCCGTTTTCCTCGCCTGCAAATACGGCGCGATCGCCTGTTTCCTAGCGCTGTTCGTGCTGCTCGGCCTCGCCATCATCCTGCGGCTCGTCCCGCTGTTCACCATCCCAGGCTATGACGAGATCGTCGAATGGCTGTTCATCTGGCTGGTCATGCTGACC
>JBKBRD010000029.1:10482-16539 GCA_046292405.1 Allobosea sp.
CGCTGGCGCTCTGGCGCGAAGGCTCCCTCTACCGGGTGATGATCGTCGAGGACTTGCTGCCGCCCGGCGGCAAGATGGCGCTGGAGATCGCGATCAACTTCGCCATGCTGGCCTTCGCCGTAACGCTTGCGGTCTACGGCTTCGACTTCATGCAGATGTCGGGCGAGACGACGCCGTTTCTGCGGCTCGACAAGGCCTGGTGGTACGCCGCGATCCCATTCTGCTCGGGGCTCATGGCGCTCTACAGCCTGGCCTGGATTTGGCGGGTGATCCGTGGCCAGGCGGCCCTGCAATCCACCGGGACCCTGATCGGCTGACGATCACCATTCTGACGGGACAACGACATGGCGCGCTTGAACGGCAAGGTTGCGATCATCACCGGCGGCGCGGGCGGCATCGGCGCGGCCACCGGTGAGATCTTCGCGGCGGAGGGCGCGGCTGTCGCCTTGGTCGACATCGACGCGCAGGCGCTTGCGGCTGTGGTCGAGACCATCCGCGCGCGCGTTCCCGGCGCACGCGTGCTCGAGATCGCGCGCGACGTCGGTCAGGAGGCTTCGGCGGCGGACATCGTCGCCGAGACGCTCCAGCAGTTCGGCGCCCTCGACGTGCTGGTCAACAATGCCGGCATTCGCTCCTACGAACCGCTCGACGCGGCGAAGTCCGAAACCTGGACCAGGATTCTCTCGGTCAACCTGCTGAGCTACGCCTATCTCGCCCGCGAGGCGCTGCCGGCGCTGCGCCGGTCGGGCAAGGGCGCCATCGTCAACATTTCCTCGACGCACGCCTTCAATCCGCGCGGCGGCATGGGGCAATACGACGTCGCCAAGGCCGGCATCGTCTCGCTGACCAAGACGCTCGCTTTCGAGGAGGCCGATCGCGGCGTCAGGGTCAACGCCGTTTGCCCCGGCCTGACGCTGACGCCGTTCCATGTCCGCCGCTTCGCATCCGAGGGGAAAACCGAGCAGGATCTGCGGGCGGAGAAAGTCGATCACAACATCCAGCGCCGCTGGGCCGATCCGCGCGAGGTCGCCTGGCCGATCCTGTGGCTGGCCTCCGACGAAGCCTCGTTCATGACCGCCTCTGTGATCATGGCCGATGGCGGCACGCGCGTCTGAACCAGGCAAAAGCGACCATGACCAAGCCCCGCATCGGCTTCATCGGCATCGGCATCATGGGCGAGGCGATGACCCGCCGCCTGCTCGACCAGGGCTACGATGTCACCGTCTGGAACCTCGAGCCTGAGCGGCTCGACACCGTCGTGCCGCATGGCGCGAAGCCGGCGGCGTCGCCCGCCGCCGTCGCCGCCGCCAGCGACGTCGTGATGCTCTGCGTGCTGCACATGGCCGCGGTCGAACGTTGCATGTTCGCGGAAGACGGCGTCGCGGCCGGGGGCTCATCGGCGAAGCTGGTCATCGACCTTTCGACCGCCGATCCGGAAGGCACGCGGCAGGCCGCGATCAGGCTGAAGCAGAGCACCGGCGCGGGCTGGGTCGACGCGCCGGTCTCGGGCGGGCCGCAACTGGCGAGGACCGGCGCCATGACCGTGATGGCCGGCGGCTCCGACGAGGATTTCGCCGCCGCCCGCCCGCTGCTGGCCGAAATGGCGGGGAACGTCACGCATATGGGTCCGGTCGGGGCGGGCCAGACCACCAAGATCATCAACCAGGCGATCGTCGGCACGGGCTATGTCGTGATGGCCGAGGCCTTGATGCTGGCCGAGGCGGCCGGCATCGACGCCGCCCGCCTGCCGCAATGCCTGGCCGGCGGCCATGCCGATTCCAGCCTGCTGCAACGGCTCTACCCGCAGATGCAGCAGCGCGCCTTCGAGCCGCCGGCGAGCTATGCAAGGCAGTTGCTAAAGGATCTCAAGGCCGTGAAGGCATTCTCGCGCGACCTCGGGCTCGACCTCAAAGTGATAGAGCAGGCGGTGCAGCGCTATGCCGCTTATGTCGAGCTCGGCCACGAGATGAGCGATTCCGCCGCCGTGGTGAAGCTCTACGAGCACGAGGCGCGCCAGAAAGGCGCGGGGCTATGACCGCGATCGCGAAGCCCGAGAAGGTGATCGACGCGCATCACCATGTCTGGGATCTCGGCGCCAACCACCATCCCTGGCTGAGCGACGATCCGCCTATCCCCTTCCGCTACGGCGATTATTCCGCCATCCGCAAGACTTACATGCCGGCGGATTATCGTCGTGACACGGCCGGCTGGCCGGTGACGGGCTCAGTCTATGTCGAGGCCGAATGGGACCGCGCCAAGGCGCTCGACGAAAGCCGCTGGATCGCCGCCGTCGCGGCCGAGCACGGATTGCCCTGCGCCGTCGTCGCCTGGTGCGACCTCGCCGAGCCCGGAGCGGCCGAGCGCCTGGCCGCCCATGCCGCGATCCCGATCGTGCGCGGCATCCGGCACAAGCCCGCCGCCGCGGCGAGCCCCGAGGAGGCGAGGCGCGGTCGGCCCGGCTCGATGGACGATCCAGCCTGGCGCGACGGCTACGCCCATCTGGCGCGCAATCGCCTGTCCTACGATCTGCAGACGCCGTGGTGGCACCTCGACGCGGCGGCAGAACTGGCGCGCGACGCGCCCGACACGCAGATCATCGTCAACCATGCCGCCCTGCCCTCCGATCGCAGTCCCGAGGGGCTGGCGGGCTGGCGGCGGGCGCTGGAACTGGCGGCGGCGGAACCCAACATCGCGCTCAAGATCTCGGGCATAGGCCGCCCCGGCATCCCCTGGGCGGAAGCCGGCAACGGGCCGATCATCCGCGACGCGATCGCGATCTTCGGGGTGGAGCGGGCGATGTTCGCCAGCAATTTCCCCGTCGACGGGTTGGTCGGCGATTTCGACACGATCTTTTCAGGTTTCCTCGCAGCGACGGCGGACCGGTCCGAAGACGACAGGCGCAAGCTGTTCCACGACAATGCGGCGAGGTTCTACCGGCTCTGAGGCGAGCCGTCGTTACGAGCGACACAAGAAACCAACAACGGGAGGATATGATGAAAAAGCGCGACGCCTTGAAGATGCTGGCGCTGGGTTTAGGCCTTTCCTTCGGATTGGCTGTTCCGGCTGCGGCCCAGGTCACCATCCGCTACGCCCATGTCGGTTCCGAGGGCGACATCCAGCACTGGTATGCCGAGGAATTCGCCAAGCGCGTGAACCAGCGCACGGACGGGCGGGTCAAGGTCCAGGTCTTTCCGAATTCGCAGCTCGGCGGAACGCAGGAGATGATCGACGGGGTGCGCAGCGGCGCAATTCCGCTGGCGCATCACGAGTTCGCTTCGCTCGCCCGGCTGATGCCCGAGATCGCGGTCTTCGCCGCGCCCTTCGCCTATCGCGACGGCACGCATGCCATGACGGCGACCGACCCGACGAAATCCGAGGTGATGAAGGAGTTGTCGGACAAGCTCGTCGCCTCCGCCAATATCCGCATCATCGGGCGCCTCTATCGCGGCGCAAGGCAGATGACGGCGAAGATGCCGGTCTATTCGCCGGCCGACCTCAAGGACAAGCGCTTCCGCGGCGTGCCGCTGCAGCTCTGGACGACGATGATCAAGGGCATGGGCGCGGTGCCGACGCCCGTCGAGGTCGGCGAGCTGCCGACGGCGCTGATGACCGGGCTGGTGATCGGGCAGGAAAACCCGCTGACCATGATCAACGCCAACAAGCTCTACGAAGTGCAGTCGCATGTCATGCTGACAAGCCACATGCAGAACGTGCTGCCGGTCTTCATCAACGAGAAGGTCTGGCAGTCGATCCCGGAGAAGGACCGCGCCATCGTCTTGGCGACGGCGGCTGAAATCGGCGAGGAGACGCTGAAGCTCGGCAACGAGGCCGAAGTCAAGCTGATCGACGAGCTCAAGAAGAAGGGCATGAAGTTCATCACCGAAGCCGACGGCCTCAAGGTCGATGAATTCCGCAAGGCCGTCGGCGCGCAGGTCCGCACCGACTTCCCGAGCTGGGGTCCGTATATCGAGCGCATCGCCGCCGTGAAGTGAGGCGTCCGACCGTTTGACCAACCCGGGCGGCCTCGCGCCGCCCGGTCCGCACCCGGCGCGGCGTCGCCGGACGCTTTTCGAATTGCCCGTCGCGAGATCATCTCCATGCACGCCGAGACTGCCTTTTCCGATCCTGCCATCGCCTCCACCGCGGTCGACAGCCGGACCTATGCGATCGACCGCGCGATGGAGCCGCTGCGCTGGGTGTTTCGCTGGGGCAGTCTCGTCATGCTCGTCGCGATGGTGACGCTGCCCTTCGTCCAGGTCATCGCCCGCGAAATCCTCGGCGCGCCATTGATCGGCTCCGACGAGCTCGCGCGTTTCATGCTGATCTGCACGGTCTTCGTGGCGCTGCCCTATGTCGCGGCCGGCGGCGCCAACATCCGGATGGAGGAAATTCTGTCGCTATGTCCGGAGCGGCTCGTCAGAAGCGTCAAGATCGTCATCGCGCTCGTCGCGATCGCGACCTTCGTCACCGCGGCCATCGCCAGCATGGTCGCGATCAGAAGCAATCTCGACAACGCCACGCCAACGCTGGGCATGCCCTATTGGCTCTTCCTCGGCGCGGCTTTCGTCAGCTTCAGCATGACCGCCGTGGAATCGGCGATCCAGCTGGTCAAGCTGTTGCAGCACAAGCCTCCCTACCTCAGTTTTCCGCAGGAGATGGAGCCTGAGGAAGAACTCGATCTGCCGCCCGAAATGAAGATCTGAGCGAGCGATAGCAAAACCATGTCCCTGCTCGTCATTCTCGCCTTCGTCGCCTTCTTCATCCTCGGCTTCCCGGTCGTCATAGCCATCGCGGTGCCGGCGCTGCTCTACGTCATCCTGGCCGGCTTCCCGGTGGAGCTGATCGCGCAGCGCATGACCTATGCGCTCGACTCGTTTCCGCTCGTCGCAGTGCCGGTTTTCATCTTCGTCGGCAGCCTGATGAACCAGAGCGGCATCACCAGCGACATCTACCGCTTCGCCCACACCATCGCCGGCCGCGCGCCGGGCGGGCTGGCGCAGGTGAACATCATCGGCTCCCTGATCTTCTCGGGCACGTCGGGCGCGGCGCTGGCCGATATCGGCGGCCTCGGTCGCATCGAAATCCGGGCGATGGTCAATGCCGGCTTCACCCGCGCCTATGCCGCGGCCATCACCGGCGCCTCCGCCGTGGTCGGGCCGATCTTTCCGCCCTCGATCCCGATCATCATCTACGGCTCGGTCACCAGCGTCTCGATCGTGCAGCTGCTCGTCGCCGGCATCGTGCCGGCGCTGCTCTATGTCGCTCTGCTGATGGCGACGGTGGCGTGGCTGGCCAAGCGGCACGGCCATCCGCGCTCGCAATCCTGGCCGAGCCTGCGCCAGATCTGGTCGACCTTCCTGCCCGCCGCTCCGGCGCTGTTCACGCCGATCCTGCTGGTTGGAGGCATGCTGCTCGGCGTGTTCACGCCGACCGAAGCCGCTTCGGTCACCGTCGCCTACATCCTGATGATCACCTTCGTTTTCTACGGCGGCATGAGCTGGGCGCGGCTGCGCTTTGCCCTGTTCGACACCGTCAAGACCACCTCCGCCGTGCTGATCATCGTCTCGGCCGCAGCCCTGTTCGGCTGGATTCTGACGATCGAACAACTGCCCCAGACCTTCACGCGCGCGATCCTGTCGATCTCCGCCGATCCTCTGGTGCTGCTCGTCATCGTCAACGCCCTGCTGCTGGTCGTCGGGATGTTCCTGGACTCGACCACGGCGACGCTGCTGGTCGCGCCGCTCGTCAGCGCGCCGCTGGTCATGGCCGGCGTCGATCCGGTCCATCTCGGCATCATTTTCATCTTCAATCTGATGATCGGCCTGCTGACGCCGCCCATGGGGTTGGCGCTGTTCCTGCTCGCCGACATCGCCAAAGCCCCGATGCCGGCGATCTTCAAGGCCCTGCTGCCCTTCTACATCCCGTTGTTCGGGGCGCTTGCCATCATAACCTTTGTCCCCGAATTGACGCTCTGGCTGCCGAAGATGCTGCGGTGACGCCCCAGAGAAGGAAGCGCTCTCGCGCCAGGCACGGCCGATCTGGACAAGGCCCCGCGCT
>JBKBRD010000030.1:0-276 GCA_046292405.1 Allobosea sp.
GCGGGAGGCGGCGCAGTCATGAGGGTGCTCGTCACCGGCGCGGCCGGCTTCATCGGCTTTCACACGGCGAACGCCCTGCTGGCGCGGGGCGACACGGTGGTCGGCCTCGACAACCTCAATGCCTATTACGACCCGGGATTGAAGCAGGCTCGCCTCGACCGGCTGACATCGCAGCCAGATTTCGCGTTTCACCAGATCGACATCGCCGATCAGGACGGGATGCGCAGGCTCTTCGCCGAGGGCCAGTTCGATCGCGTCGTCCATCTCGCCGCCCAG
>JBKBRD010000030.1:286-16170 GCA_046292405.1 Allobosea sp.
GTGCGCTATTCGATCACGCATCCGGACGCCTATGCGGGATCGAACCTGGTCGGTTTCCTGACCATGCTCGAGGGCTGTCGGCGCCATCGGATCGAGCATCTCGTCTACGCCTCCTCGAGCTCCGTCTACGGCGCCAGCACGCTCCAGCCCTTCTCGACCTCCCAATCGGTGGACCACCCGCTCAGCCTCTACGCCGCGACCAAGAAATCGAACGAGCTGATGGCGCATTGCTACAGCCATCTCTACCGCCTGCCGACGACGGGGCTGCGCTTCTTCACGGTGTACGGACCCTGGGGCCGGCCGGACATGGCCCCCTATGTCTTCACCCGCAAGATCCTCGCCGGCGAGCCGATCGAGGTGTTCAACAACGGCCGGCACGCCCGCGACTTCACCTATATCGACGACATCGTCGAAGGCGTGGTGCGCACGCTCGACCATGTCGCCGCGCCCGACCCAGGCTGGACCGGCGATCACCCCGACCCCGCCAGCTCGAACGCGCCCTGGCGCGTCTATAATATCGGCAATTCGAATCCGGTCGGACTGCTCGACTTCATCGGCGCGATCGAAAAAGCCTGCGGCCGCAAGGCCGACAAGATCATGCTGCCGATGCAGCCAGGCGACGTCGAGGCGACCAGCGCCGACGTCTCGGCGCTCGAAGCGGCGGTGGGCTTCAGGCCCGATACCCCGATCGAGGAGGGCATCAACCGCTTCGTCGCCTGGTATCGCGACTACCACGGGGTGTGACCATGCCAGTCCTGGAACTCGCACAGATTATTTGGTCTCGGAGAGGAAGCGTCCGTTGCGACTGCGCGCCTCGCTTCGATTGGCACGGCCGGCGCGAGCGATCTGCCGGCTTGCGGAGAATACGCTGTCTGATCGCCCGGACGCGCCCGCCGCAGCGTGGGTCGTCTTTGTGATCGGTCTGAACGCTTGCGCCTCTCTAGGATTTTCGTAGATTCTGCTTTGTCATCGTCAGCAGGGAGAAAGGACCATGTTCTTTCCGACGTTGGATGATCCCACCGATCTGGCGCGCGCTTACGCAGCTCTGGATGCGGCCTGGAACGTGGTCGTAAAGACCATTCCCGAAAGCCGATGGGAAACAGAACGCGCCAGACTGGCTCATCTGATCGCCGGTTGGGCGCGGCTCGCCCTGGATGAAAAAGGCCTTACGCAAAACGCGCTGATTCAGTTCCGCCGGAACGAGGGCATGGGCGCAGCCTAGCTCCGCGTTTTCGGCGGGCTGTCCCATCGGATCCATCGTCGATCGCAACGATCAAATGCGCAAGGGAGGTTGCCATGGCACGCAAGCACATCGACTGTCGCTCATTCCCGAGCGAGATGAACTGCTCGATCGCCATCAGCGCGGATAACGAGGGCGAACTGATCGAAGCTGCTGTCCAGCACGCGGTCGCGGTCCATGGGCATCACGACACGCCCGAACTGCGCGATCAACTCCGCGGCGCCATCAAGGACGCTCCTGCGGCTGAGACATCGGACCGGCGCGCTGCGTCATAGTTGCGCCGCCTGTCGGGATTGCAATCGGCCGGGAAGCGCGGCCGTTTGAAATTCGGACCTGGAGGCCCCGCCGAGATCGCCTTCGCGCTGCTCGACGCCGTCGGCGGGAGGCTTCGTGTCCTGCGCCTGGCGCGCTTTCACGTCCTGCCTCTGTGCAAGTATGGCGCGCAGGAGCAGAAGGAAGGCCGCATCGGCGCTCTCCCGGCCGGTCGCGGCGAGAGCGTGCTTGAACCGCTCGAAACGACGCTCGCATCCCCATCGACAGGCGGGCTGCGGCTGCTCCTGCTCCTGCCAGCGCGCCGGTTGCGTCAGCCGCGCGATGTCGCTCCAGTCTGGCGCGCGCTCCACAATTTGGCGAGACAGCCACGGCATCATTTGCTTCGCCCGCTGTTTCAGCACGCAGCCGGTCCTCAGCGACACGCCGAGAACCTTGGCGAGGCTGCCCGCAGTCATCTCCGCCCGGCTGGCGGCCAGCAGATAGACCGCCTGAAGCGAGACATGCAGCGGCAAATGACTGGAATGAAAGGCGGTGACCGAGCGCAGCGAGAAGATCCGGCGGCAATCGTAGCATTTCCAGGTTCCCGGCGCGGTCGCGCCGCGCAGGCGCCTCACCCGCGCCGTGGCCCGACAATGCGGGCAGACAGGGCCATCGGGCCAGGTGAGCCGCTCGATCAACGCATTGGCCGCGTCGTCATCATGCAGGCACTGGAGCAAGGCCATCGCCATATCCCCCATATCTCCCTGCAGGACCGCCGCGGATGCGCGGCTGACGGTCCAGCGGACCCGACAGGACAACCCGGCGCGGCTGATATCGGCTTCTTCTTCGGCTCACGGCTGCAGGGGCGATCGGAGCGCCCGCGATGCGCTCCGGTCACATCAGCTACGGCTTTGATTTGGCGTCAGCCCTGCGCAACTGTCATTGACGGCTGTCAATCTCACCGTTTCCCCACGACCCGGCGATCGAGGATTCTCTTCGTCTTCGGGTCTTTGCGCTGTCGCGCATGGATTTCGACGATGATCCCGCAGCCGTCAACGCTGCTGGGCTTTTGCCGCATGGGCCCCTGCTCGCAGCCTCGATTGATCGGTTCGGCCGTAGCCTGCTAGGAGGCCATTCGTCTTCTGTCCTCGACGAACGGAGCAAGCCATGCCCGCCTATCGCTCGCGCACCACCACCCACGGCCGCAACATGGCCGGCGCCCGCGGGCTCTGGCGCGCCACCGGAATGAAGGACGGCGATTTCGGCAAGCCGATCATCGCCGTGGTCAATTCCTTCACCCAGTTCGTGCCCGGCCACGTCCATCTCAAGGATCTCGGCCAGCTGGTGGCGCGGGAGATCGAGCAGGCCGGCGGCGTCGCCAAGGAATTCAACACGATCGCGGTCGATGACGGCATCGCCATGGGCCATGACGGCATGCTCTACAGCCTGCCCTCGCGCGAGATCATCGCCGACAGCGTCGAGTACATGGTCAACGCCCATTGCGCCGATGCGATGGTCTGCATCTCCAATTGCGACAAGATCACGCCCGGCATGCTGATGGCCGCGATGCGGCTGAACATCCCCACCGTGTTCGTCTCCGGCGGGCCGATGGAAGCCGGCAAGTATCTGGCGGACGGCGTGCTCAAGAAGGTCGATCTGGTCGACGCCATGGTCTCGGCCGCCGACGACCGCTACAGCGACGCGCAGGTCGAGGCGATCGAACGCTCGGCCTGCCCGACCTGCGGCTCCTGCTCGGGCATGTTCACCGCCAATTCGATGAATTGCCTGACCGAGGCGCTCGGGCTGGCGCTGCCGGGCAACGGCTCGGTGCTGGCGACCCATGCCGACCGCAAGCGCCTCTTCGTCGAGGCGGGCCATCTGATCGTCGACATCACTCGCAGGCACTATGAGCAGGACGACGCCTCGGTGCTGCCGCGCAATGTCGCGAGCTTCAAGGCTTTCGAGAATGCGATGACGCTGGACATCGCCATGGGCGGCTCGACCAATACGGTGCTGCACCTGCTGGCCGCCGCGCATGAGGCGGAGGCGCCCTTCACCATGGCCGATATCGACCGGCTGTCGCGGCGGGTGCCGGTGCTGTGCAAGGTCGCGCCCTCCGTCGCCAACGTGCATATGGAGGATGTGCACCGGGCCGGCGGCATCATGGCGATCCTCGGCGAGCTCGATCGCGCCGGGCTGATCGACGCCAGCCTGCCGACGGTGCACAGCGCCAGCATGGCCGAAGCGCTGGCGCGCTGGGATGTTGCGCGCACGCAAAGCGACAGCGTGCGCTCCTTCTACAGCGCAGCGCCCGGCGGCGTGCCGACGCAGGTCGCCTTCAGCCAGGACCGCCGCTATGCGGATCTCGATCTCGACCGCGAAAACGGCGTGATCCGCGACGCCGCCCACGCGCATTCTCAGGATGGCGGCCTCGCCGTGCTCTCGGGCAATCTCGCGCTCGACGGCTGCATCGTGAAGACGGCGGGCGTCGACGCCTCGATCCTCAGCTTCTCCGGGCCGGCCGTGATCTTCGAGAGCCAGGACGCGGCGGTCGACGGCATCCTGAACGGGCGGGTCAAGCCCGGCGACGTCGTGCTGATCCGCTATGAGGGACCGCGCGGCGGGCCGGGCATGCAGGAAATGCTCTATCCGACCAGCTACCTCAAATCGAAGGGGCTCGGAAAGGCCTGCGCGCTGGTCACGGATGGACGCTTCTCGGGCGGCTCGTCGGGCCTCTCGATCGGCCATGTCTCGCCGGAGGCGGCCGAGGGCGGGACCATCGGCCTGGTCGAAGCCGGCGACGTCATCGCCATCGACATTCCCAATCGCAGCATCAGCCTGATGGTCGACGACGCCGAACTCCAGCGCCGCCGCGCCGCGATGGAGGCGAAGGGCAAAGCGGCCTGGAAGCCGGCGGCCCCGCGCAAGCGCAAGGTTTCGACGGCGCTCAAGGCCTATGCGGCGATGACGACGAGCGCGGCGAAGGGCGCGGTGCGCGTCGTCGAGTGAGCCGACTGCGGCGGCGCGTTGGGCGGCGGCGAAAAGGCGCCGAGAACCTGACACGGGGGTGAACGATCATCCCGGTGGCGCGTTCAGTCCCGCCTCTCACATGCCGGCTTGCTCATGACCTATCCGCAGATCGCCTCGCTCCTGCTCGTTTCCGCCATGATGGGCGCGTTTCTGTGGGGGCGCTTCCGCTACGACATCGTCGCGCTGGTGGCGCTGCTGGCGGGGGTGGCGCTCGGGATCGTCCCGGCCAAGGAGGCGTTCAAGGGGTTTTCCGACGATATCGTCATCATCGTCGGCAGCGCGCTCGTGGTCAGCCTGGCCGTCGCGCGCTCCCGGCTGGTCGATTCCGCCATGGCGCGCTGGCTGCCGGCGCTGCGCTCGACCCAGCTGCAAGTCGCCTTCCTCGTCATCACCGTGGCGGTGACGTCCGCGATCATCAAGAACATCGGCGCGCTGGCGATGATGCTGCCGATCGCCTATCAGTTCGCTCGCAAGAACGGCGTCTCGCCCTCGGTCTTCCTGATGCCGATGGCGTTCGCCTCGCTGCTCGGCGGCATCGTCACCCTGGTCGGCACGTCGCCCAACGTCATCGTCTCCCGGGTCCGGGCCGAATTGACGGGCGAACCATTCGCGATGTTCGATTTCGCGCCCGTGGGAATCGTGGTGGCGCTCGCAGGCTGCGTCTTCCTCAGCCTCGGCTACAGGCTGCTGCCGCGCGACCGGCGCGGCGCGACGGCGATCGATCAGGCGCTCGACATCAAGGATTACGTCACCGAGGTGCAGGTCACCGACGCCTCGCCGCTGCTGGGCGGCAGCGTCGCCGATCTCAAGGCCCTGGCCGAAGGCGAGGTGCAGGTCGTCGCCATCATGCGCGACAAGCACCGCATGCCGGCCCCCCTGCCCGACGCCACGCTGCGCCGCGGCGACAGGCTGCTGATGCGCGGCGAGACCGATGCGCTGGAGCGCGTCGTGGCGGAAGGCAAGCTCAGCCTGGTCGGCGACGAGCGCAAGGCGAACCAGCCGGAGACCAGCGATCCGACCCAGGCAACCGAAGCGATCATCGGACCGCAATCCCCGCTGATCGGCCGCTCGGCCAGCGACGCGGCGCTGCATACGCGCTTTGGCCTGCATCTCCTGGCGATCAGCCGCTCCAATGAGCGGCTGACGGAGCGGCTGCGCGACATCAGGCTGCGCGCGGGCGACGTGCTCGTGGTCCAGGGCGACGAGAAGCTGCTGCCGGAGCGCCTGTCGGAGCTCAACCTGCTGCCGCTCGCCAACCGCGTCGTGGCGCTCGGCAGCGCGCGGCCGGTGCTGGTCACGGCCAGCATCGTGGCGCTGACCGTGCTGGCCCTGGCTTTCGGGCTTGCGCCGGTGCCGATCGTCTTCTTCGCCGCGGCGGTGCTGCTCATCGCCCTGCGCGCCGTGCCGCTGCGCGACGCCTACAAGTCGATCGACGCGCCGATCCTGCTGATGCTGGCGGCGCTGATCCCGGTCAGCGACAGCCTGCGCAGCACGGGCACGACCGATCTGCTTGCGGGCTGGCTGGCTCAGGCCGGCGGCGGGTTGCCGCCCTGGGGGGCCGTGGCGCTGATGGTCGCGGCCGCGATGGCGGTGACGCCCTTCCTCAACAACGCCGCGACGGTGCTGGTGATGGCGCCGATCGGCGCCGGCTTCGCCGCGCAGCTCGGCTACAGGCCCGACGCCTTCCTGATGGCGGTCGCCATCGGCGCGGCCTGCGATTTCCTGACGCCGATCGGGCACCAGTGCAACACGCTGGTGATGGGGCCTGGCGGCTACCGCTTCGGTGACTATGCCAGGCTGGGCGCGCCGCTGACGCTGCTCGTGCTGCTGTTGTCCGTTCCGCTGATCCTGATCGTCTGGCCGCTGCGCTAGAGCGTCATCCCATCAAGCGGATACCGGTTGATGGGTAAGTTGATGCGACAAAACAAAAAGATAGAGCCGGATCAAGCGGGGGGCGCCTCGCCGCGCGGCTTGCGCTCGAGCCAGCGCATCACCGGGCTGGCGGATGCGCCATGCAGCAGCACGGACAGGAGGATGATCAGCGAGAGCGTCGCCCAGACCATGCTGGGGCTCTCGAAACTTCCATGCCCCATCCCGTAGGCGAGATAATAGATCGAGCCGATGCCGCGTATGCCGTAGATGCTGATCACCGCGCGCTCCCCGCGCGATGTCCGCGAGCCCCAAAGCGCGATCCAGCCGCAGAGCGGCCTGACCAGCACGATCGCCACCACGGCGAAGGCGAATTCCCGCCAGCCCGCGCCGCGCAACAGGCCGCCGGCCACCAGCATCGCGCCGAAGCCGACCAGCAGCGCCATCATCAGCAGGCGTTCGAGCTCTTCGGCGAAATCATGCAGCTTGGTGTGGAAGCTGTTGTCGCGCTCGGTCGCCCGCAATGTCAGCGCCGCGACGAACACCGCCAGGAAGCCGTAGCCATGGGCGAGTTCGGCGACGGCATAGGCGACGCAGGTGATGCCGAGCGCGACGAAGCCGTCGCCGGTGCGCGAGAGATTGGCGCGGTTGGGCAGATGAAAGACCATGAAGCCGAGAACCCGCCCGGTCAGCAATCCGACGCCCAGGCCGGCCGCCAGCTTCCACACGACGTCGACCAGCACCCACTCGCCCACCCAGCCCATGCCCGCCCCGGCCAGCGACAAAGCGATGGCGGCGTGGACGAAGGGGAAGGCGAGCGCGTCGTTGAGCCCGGCTTCGGACGTCAGGGCGAAGCGCGTCTCGCCTTCCTCGCCGGAATTGGGCGGGCCGACCTGGATGTCGCTGGCGAGAACCGGATCGGTCGGCGCCAGCGAAGCGGCAAGCAGCAGCGCCGTGGCGACGCCCAGCCCGAGCAGCGCATGGCCGAGCACGGCCAGGGCCAGGATGGTCAGCGGCATGGCGATGCCGAGCAGCCGCCAGGTCAGGATCCAGCGCCGCCAGGCGATCTTGCGATCGAGCTTCAGCCCAGCCCCCATCAGCGAGATGATGACGACGAGTTCGGTAAAGCGCTCGATCAGGCCGAGGTGTTCCTGCGGATGGGGCACGGCCCAAGGCAGCAGCGAGCCCGCTCCGAGCGCAGCCCCGATGCCGACGCAGACGATCGGCAACGACAGCGGCGCCCGGTTCAGCACCATCGGCAGCCAGGCCGTCAGCAGCACCAGACAGCCGAAGCCGAGCAACAGCACGATGTAGATGTTCAAACCGCCGCTCCTGATCGGGTTTCCCTGCCCGTAGGGCAACGGTCGAACGCGAGAAGGGTTGCGTCCGGCGGCGAAAGAACGCTCAGCGCTCGATCCGCGTCGACAGGATGATGGAGGACAAGGTGCGCTCGACGCCATCGAGCGCGCCGATGCGATCGATCAGCCGGTCGAGTTCGCCGATCGAGGCGGCCGCGACGATGGCGATCAGGTCGAAATGGCCGCTGACCGAATGCAGGGTGCGCACATCGCCGATCTGGCGCAGCTCGGCCTCGACGCGCGCGGCGAACTTCGGCAGCGCCGTGATCAGCACATGGGCGCGGACCAGCCCCTGCTCGTGCGCGTCGGACAGGACGGCGCGGTAGCCCGCGATGACGCCGCGCCGCTCCAGCCGCTCGATGCGGCCCTGCACGGTCGTCCGCGACAGGCCGAGCCTGCGGCCGAGCTCGGCGATCGGCGCGCGCGCGTTCTCGCTGAGCATGGACAAGAGCTGGCGATCGGTGGCGTCCATCGGCGTTTCGCAAACTCTGCTCTGCATAACGACGACATGTGGCGTCGCTTTCGTCGGATCATGGGGTTCTAACCGACGGCATCGCGCAGCACCATAGCGGCGTCATCGACGAGGGGAACGAATTCATGCGCAATGTCGTGGTCATGGGCGCCGGCAAGATCGGCGGAACCATCGCCGATCTGCTGGGCGGCAGCGGCGATTACAGGGTGACGGTGGCGGACCGCTCCGCGCAGCAGCTCGCCGCCATCCGCGCCAATGAGCGGGTGGCGACGGAAGTGGTCGACATCACCGACGAAGCTCAGCTCCGGCGGCTGCTGGCCGGGCGCTTTGCCGTGCTGAGCGCCGCGCCCTATGCGCTGACGACGCGGATCGCCGAAGCCGCGGCCGCGCAGGGCGTGCATTATCTCGATCTGACCGAGGATGTCGCCAGCACGCGCCGGGTGAAGGAGCTGGCCGTTGGATCGACGGCCGCGCTGATCCCGCAATGCGGCCTGGCGCCGGGCTTCATCTCCATCGTCGCGGCCGATCTGGCGCGGGATTTCGACAGCATCGACAGCCTCAAGCTGCGCGTCGGCGCGCTGCCGCAATATCCCTCCAACGCGCTGGGCTACAATCTGACCTGGAGCACGGACGGCATCATCAACGAGTATTGCGAGCCTTGCGAAGCCATCGTGAACGGCGAGCGGGTGATGGTCCCCGCGCTCGAGGAGCGCGACGAGTTCTCGCTCGACGGCGTCGCCTATGAGGCGTTCAACACCTCGGGCGGGCTCGGCACGCTGTGCGAGACGCTGCAAGGCAAGGTGCGCACGCTGAACTACCGCACCATCCGCTATCCCGGCCATTGCGCGATCATGAAGACGCTGCTGCAGGATCTGCGCCTGTCCGAGCGGCGCGACGTGCTCAAGGACATTTTCGAGAACGCCCTGCCGAGCACGCTGCAGGACGTCGTCATCGTCTTCGTCACGGTCAGCGGGCGCAAGGCCGGCCGGCTGGTGCAGGAGACCTACGCCAACAAGGTCTACAGCCGCGAGGTCGACGGGGTGATGCGCAGCGCCATCCAGATCACCACCGCCGCCGGGATCTGCACGGTGCTGGACCTGCTCTCGCAAGGGTTGCTGCCGCAGGCAGGCTTCGTCCGCCAGGAGGATATCAGCCTCGCCAGCTTCCTTTCCAACCGCTTCGGCCGGGTCTATGCGCGGGCGCAGGACCACCAGCACGGCGTGGACCGACAGGCGGCCTAGGGACCGCGCCGGGAGGCTGGTTCAACCTGATCGGATCGTCCTCCAGGGCCGAGCGTCTGCCGCAACCGCGTCATGCGATCGGAAGAATGGCGCGGAGGCGCGCGATCGGCGAGTGATCGTGCCCCGCCTTGACAGCCAGGACGTCACGCCATGCGCACCCCAGCCGACGACGCCCCGCTCGAGAGCGTCCGCTTCCATGGCCTTGAAGCCGGGCCGAAGCTGATCGTGCTCGGCGCGGTGCATGGCAACGAGGTTTGCGGACCGCTGGCGATCGCGCGCGTCATCGAGGATTGCCGCGCCGGGCGGCTGACCATCCGGCGTGGGGAGGTCACCTTCGTCCCTGTCGCCAACCCCAAGGCGTTTCGCCAGAAGACGCGGGAGGGCGAGCGCAACCTCAACCGCGACATGCGCGAAAAGCCGCTGACCGCCGGCTATGAGGACCGGATCGGCAATCGTCTTTGCGCGCTGCTGCGCGCGCATGACATGCTGCTCGACATCCATTCCTTCACCCGCGAGGGGCCGCCTTTCGTCTTCTTCGGGCCGGAGGACAATACCGGCGCCCTGGAGCCTTTCCGCCATGCGCAGGCCGAGACCGCTTTCGCCGCCTGCCTCGGCACGCGGCTGTTGATCCATGGCTGGCTCGATATCTATGCGCAGCTGATCGCGGCGCGCGAGCGGCTGGGGCTGCCGCCGCTGTCCCTCACCGAGGGTTTCGGCACCACCGAATACATGCGCTTTTCCGGCGGCTACGGCGTGACGCTGGAATGCGGCCGCCATGACGATCCGGAATCGGTGGAAGTCGGCTACGCTGCGATCCACAAGGCGCTGGCGCATCTGCGCCTGGTCGACACGGCGCCCGAGCCGGCGCCGCGACCGGCGATCATCCATATGGACGAGCTGGTGCTGTGCGAACGGCCGGGCGACCGGCTGGAAGGCGCCTGGAACACGGGAGACAGCGTCGCGGCCGGGCAGATCGTCGCCCGACGCGCCGATGGCGAGGCGATCCTCGCCGCGCGCGACAGCATGATGATCTTCCCCAACCTGACGCCCCAGCCCGGCGAAAGCTTGTGCTATCTCGGCGTGACCAGCGCGCGCGGGCTGTAACCGCCCGCTTCAGGCCGCATTCGTCCAGCGCGTCGTCCACACTTCGGTCAGCACGCGCGAGGCCGTCTGGAGATGGACCCTGAGGCTGGCGGTTTCGCCGCTGCCCAGGGAGACGTCGAGCAGGACGCGAAAACCCTTGCCGACCGGGTTGGCGTCGAGGATGGCGCCGCGGATCGCCCCGGCCGAGGTCGAGGCCTCGACCTTGACGCGCTCGGGCGCGCCGAGCTCATAGGCGAGATCGCCATCGACGAAATCGATGATGAAGCGGCGGCGCGCCTCGCCCGGCGCGGCCTCGGGCTCGCCCGCCACCTCGACGAAGCTGTTGGCGACCTGGCCCAGCCGATGCAGCCGCTCCGTGGTCGACAGCGCGGTGATGCGATAAGCGAAAACATGCTCCTTCAGCGGCGCCAGCGGCGCAGCCGGGATCCAGCAGCAGCCAATATTGTCGAAGGCCTCGTTGTTCGTCGGGATTTCGATCAGGTCGACCCGGCCCTTGCCCCAATCGCCGGAAGGCTCGACCCAGTAGCCGGGGCGCGCGTGATAATGCGCCTCGAGATCCTGGTAGTGGCTGAATTCCCGATCGCGCTGCATCAACCCGAAACCGCGCGGATTCATGTCCTCGAAACTGGAGACGCGCAGCGATTTCGGGTTGGCGAGGGGGCGCCACAGCCATTCGCCCGCGCCGTTGCGGATCATCATCCCGTCGGAATCGTGAATCTCCGGCCTGAAGCCGGTGCGCAGATCGGCGTCGCCCTCCCCGGCCCAATACATCGAGGTCAGCGGCGCAATGCCCAGCCGCCTGATCTCGACGCGCGGAACGAGATGAGCGGTGACATCGACCGTCGTCTCCTGGCCGGGCGTGACCACGTAACGGAACGCGCCGGAAATCGAGGGCGAATCCAGCAGGGCGTAGATGGTCAGCGCGGCGTTCTCGGGCCCAGGCTCCTCCAGCCAGAGTCGGCGAAAGAACGGAAACTCCTCGGGCTGCTCGCCGCCGATGTCGAGCGCGAGCGAGCGGGCCGAAAGCCCGTAGCGGTGGCCGCGGCCGAGAAAGCGGAAATAGCTCGCGCCGAGGAAGGAAATGAGCTCGTCCTGAACAGTCGGCTTGTTCAGCGAGGTCGTGACGGTGAAGCCGGCGAAGCCGAGCGCAGGCGAGAGTCTGTCGGCGATCTGCGCCTTGCCATACTCGAACAGATCCCGCGTAAACGGGATCGGCAGGGGCGGCCCCTTGCGGATGATGCTGATCTCGACCGGCCTGTCGTGCAGGAAACCGAGATGGAACAGGTGAAGCCGGAAATCCGAACCATTATCCTGCCAGAACGATTTGTCGCGGCGGAAGCGGATCTCGCGATAGCTGTCATAGGTGAGCGCCTTCAGGCTCTCGGGGATCCGGCGGATTTCAGCGTCGAACGGGCGCTCTCCCAGCTCGCGCGCCAGCCTGACCACCTCGGCGAAGCCGAAAGCAGCTTCTCGCGCCGGCGTCTCGGCGACGACGGGTTTCTGCGGTTGCGGTTGCGGTCGCGGTTGGGCCGCCACGCCGCCCGCGCCGGCCAGGGCGCTGGAGCCGAGCAAACCCAGCAACAGGCGACGGGTCGGGTTCACCGCCCGGCTCCATGCATGAGCGAAGACGCCGGGACGCATCCGGCAAAAAGACGAGCTGACATGGCATACCCCCGAAAGTCGCGGCAAACGACCCATCGCGGCAACCGCGACGGCGCGCATTTGTTCCTGTGCAGCCCCTGTCCGCATTGGCCCGGACCTGCCAATTTCCGGCGGCTGCGCTATGCTTGCGCCACGCCAGGCATTCGACGCCCCGGCCCCTCGCGCATCCGCCTGATCTCTCGGAGTTCGCCATCCTCATGACCCGCGCCCTATCCGCAACCGCCCCCGCCTATGACGCAGCCCAGCTCGACCGCCTGGCCGAGATCGCCATCAAGGTCGGGCTCAACCTGCAGCCCGGCCAGGATCTGTTCCTGACGGCGCCGGTGGCGGCGCTGCCGCTGGTGCGGCGCATCGCCGAGCACGCCTACACGGCCGGCGCCGGGCTGGTGACGCCGCTCCTGTCCGACGAAGAGGTGACGCTGGCGCGTTATCGCCACGCCTCCGACGCAAGCTTCGACCGCGCCCCGGGCTGGCTCTACGAGGGCGTCGCCAAGGCGTTCGCGGCCAATACCGCGCGGCTGGCCATCGTCGGCGACAATCCGATGCTGCTCGCCCATGAAGACCCGGCCAAGGTCGGGCGCGCCAGCAAGGCGAATTCGAAAGCCTATCAGCCGGCGCTGGAAAAGATCGCGGGATTCGACATCAACTGGAACATCCTCGCCTTCCCGAGCCCGTCCTGGGCGAGGCAGGTCTTCCCCGGCGAGCCGGAGGATGTCGCGGTCGCCAAGCTGGCGCAGGCCATCTTCGCGGCCTCGCGCGTCGATCTGGCCGACCCGGTCGCCGCCTGGGCCGATCACAATGCGAATCTGCGCCGTCGCACCGCCTGGCTCAACGGCCAGCGCTTCCATGCGCTGCATTTCAGCGGCCCGGGCACGGAGCTGACCGTCGGGCTGGCCGATGGGCATGAATGGCAGGGCGGCGCCTCGACGGCGAAGAACGGCGTGACCTGCAACCCGAACATCCCGACCGAAGAAGTGTTCACCACGCCGCATGCGCGGCGCGTCGACGGCCATGTCAGGAGCACCAAGCCGCTCTCGCACCAGGGCTCCCTGATCGACGAGATCGCGGTGCGCTTCGAGGGCGGCCGGATCGTCGAGGCCCATGCCAGCAAGGGCGAGGCGGTGCTCCACCGGGTACTCGACACGGACGAGGGCGCGCGCCGCCTCGGCGAAGTGGCGCTGGTGCCGCACTCATCCCCGATCTCGAAGAGCGGACTGCTGTTCTTCAACACGCTGTTCGACGAAAACGCCGCCTGCCACATCGCGCTCGGCCAATGCTATTCAAAATGCTTCCTCGATGGCGCAACGCTGTCGCCGGAGCAGATCGCGGCGCAGGGCGGCAACGCCAGCCTGATCCATATCGACTGGATGATCGGCTCGGGCGAGATCGACATCGACGGCGTGCACGCGGATGGGCGGCGCGTCCCGGTGTTCCGTAAGGGCGAATGGGCTTGAGGAACCGCCCGACAGGCCCCACGTCACAGGCATGACGACAGCGATCGCCTTCGACAACAGCTATGCCCGCCTGCCGCCGCGCTTCTTCGAGCCGACGCTGCCGACGCCGGTTTCGAAACCGCGGCTGGTGCGGCTGAACCGCGCGCTGGCGCTGGAGCTCGGGCTCGATCCCGACTGGCTGGGCGGCGAAGCCGGCGTCGCCATGCTCGCGGGAAACGCGATCGCCGACGGGTCGACGCCGATCGCCGCCGCCTATGCCGGGCATCAGTTCGGCCATTTCGTGCCGCAGCTCGGCGATGGCCGGGCGATCCTGCTCGGCGAGGTGATCGACCGCAACGGCGCGCGTCGCGACATCCAGCTCAAGGGCGCGGGCCGCACGCGCTTCTCGCGCGGCGGCGACGGGCGCGCCGCGCTCGGCCCGGTGATGCGGGAATATCTGGTCAGCGAGGCGATGGCCGCCTTCGGCATCCCGACGACGCGCGCGCTCGCCTTCGTCACGACGGGGGAAGCGGTGGTGCGCGAGCAGTTCCTGCCCGGCGCGATCCTGACGCGCGTCGCCTCCAGCCATATCCGCGTCGGCAGCTTCCAGTTCTTCGCGGCACGGCGGGATGTGGAGGGCATCCGCACGCTGGCGGACCATGTCATCGCCAGGCACTATCCCGACTGCGCACTGGCGGAGAACCGCTATCTCGCTTTGCTCTCAGCCGTGATCGAGGCGCAGGCGCGGCTGGTCGCGCAATGGTTGCTGGTCGGATTCATCCACGGCGTGATGAACACCGACAACATGTCGGTCGCCGGGGAGACCATCGATTACGGTCCCTGCGCCTTCATGGAGGCCTATGACACCGACACCGTCTTCAGCGCGATCGACGTCAACGGCCGCTACGCCTATGGCGCGCAGCCGTCGATCGCGCTCTGGAACCTGACGCGGCTGGCCGAGACGCTGGCGCCGCTGCTCGCGACGCAGATGGATCAGGCGGTCGCGCTGGCGCAGGAGGCGCTGGAGCGATTCGGCCCCGCCTTCACCGCCGCCTACGAGAGCGGGCTGGCGTCGAAGCTAGGGCTGACCGGCTCCGACCCCGCTGATGACGGGCTGATCGGGGACTGGCTGCAATTGCTGGCGCGACATCAGGCCGATTTCACCCTTCATTTCCGCAGCCTCGCCGACGCCGCGGAATCGGAGGCAGGCCGGCAAAGGCTGCGCGAGCGCTTCGCGGGAGATCCCGCCATCGACGCCTGGCTTTCGCGCTGGCGCGCGCGCATCGCGCCCGGCGACGCCGCCGCGCGGCTGCGCCAGGCCAACCCGGTCTACATACCGCGCAACCATCTGGTCGAGGCGGCGATCGCGGCCGCGGTCGGGTCCGACGATTTCCGCCCGTTCGAAAGCCTGACCGAGCTTCTGTCGCAGCCTTATCGGGACAGGTCGGGCTTCGAGGCCTATGCGCTGCCGGCCAAGGCCGAAGAGCGCGTGCTGCGCACGTTTTGCGGAACTTGAGCGGGATCGACAACCGCAATTAGACCCAACCGGAACTTGTCAGCGGCTATCGCGATAGCCTAGGATTCCGTCTTCGCGAGGACGGTGAGCCTATTGAAGAAGCGGCTTTTTTTCGTTGCTACGGCTGCGCTGGTTCCCGGGTTGGCGATGCTCGCCTTCAACGAGCTGTCCTATCGCGCCGAACGCGCCCAGGAGGTGCACCGGCAGGCGCTGGAGGCGGGACGGCAGGCCGGTTCCGAAATCGAGCGCATCGTCGAGGGCGTCGACGGTCTGCTGACGGCGGTCGCCGCCATACCTGCCGTTTTCAACGCCGATGTCGCCGGCTGCACGGAAGCGCTGAAAGCCGTCGCCCGCAGCGTCGCCTCGATCCGCACCGTCTTCCTGCTCGATCGGGAAGGCCGCATCGTCTGCGACAGCAGCGGCGGTTCCAGCGGCCTGAACCTGTCCGATCGCAGCTATTTCCGCGATGCGCTGGAGAAACCCGGCGTCGCCATCGGCGAGTACACGATGAGTCGCCTGTCGAACGCCGCTATCCTGCCGATCGGCAAAGCCGTTCGCGACGCCAATGGGGCCGTCCTCGGCGTCCTCGCCACGGGCATCCGGCTGGAATGGCTCGGAGAGCGCCTGCGCGAGCGCGGGCTTGCGCCCGGCGGCGCGCTGACCATCGCCGACCGCTCCGGGGTGATCCTGGCCCGCCAACCCAACCC
>JBKBRD010000031.1:0-15949 GCA_046292405.1 Allobosea sp.
GGAGATCGCCTATTCCATTCCGAAGGAAGGGGCGCTGATGTGGTTCGATTCCTTCGTCATCCCCAAGGACGCCGGCAATCCCGAAGCGGCGCTCGCCTTCATCGATTTCGTCAACCGGCCGGCGATGGCCGCGAAGAACTCCGACTTCATCCAGTACGCCAACGGCAATCTGGCGGCGAAGGAGCTGCTTTCGCCGGCCGTGCGCGACAATCCGGGGATTTACCCGCCCGATGCGGTGATGGCGCGGCTGTACACCATCACCCCCTATGACCAGAAGGCGCAACGGCTGGTCAACCGGCTCTGGACCCGCGTCAAATCCGGCAAATGAGCGAGCGCCCGGCGGCCCGCCCGGCCGAAGGCGCGACCCTGCGCAGAGCCTCGCCCGGCAGCGTGCGCCGCGCCTTCCAGCCCTGGAACGATCCGGCCGCCACGCCGCTGGTCGAGTTCCGCCAGGTGGTGAAGCGCTTCGGCGCCGTCACCGCCGTCGACGGCGTTTCGCTCGCGCTCTACCCGCGCGAGTTCTTCGCGCTGCTGGGCGCATCCGGCTGCGGCAAGACCACGTTGATGCGGATGCTGGCGGGATTCGAGACGCCCGACGCAGGGCAGATCCTGCTCGACGGGGTCGACATCACCGCGGTCCCGCCGCATCTGCGGCCGGTGAACATGATGTTCCAGTCCTACGCGCTCTTCCCGCATCTCAGCGTCGCCGAAAACATCGGCTACGGGCTGAAACGGGAGGGGCTGGGCAAGGCCGAGATCGCCCGGCGGGTCGAGGAGATGCTGGCGCTCGTCAAGCTCGACGGGCTCGGCCGCCGCAGGCCGGAGCAGCTCTCCGGCGGCCAGCGCCAGCGTGTCGCGCTCGCGCGGTCGCTGGCGAAACGGCCGAAGCTGCTGCTGCTCGACGAGCCGATGGCGGCGCTCGACCGCAAGCTGCGCGAGGCGACGCAGTTCGAACTGATGGACCTGCAAAGCGAACTCGGCACCACCTTCATGGTCGTTACGCATGATCAGGACGAGGCCATGACCATGGCCGACCGCATGGCGGTGATGGACCGCGGCCGAATTCTGCAGATCGCCCCGCCCGACCTGATCTACGAGGCGCCGGCCAGCCGCTACGTCGCGGAGTTCGTCGGCGACATCAATGTGATCGAGGCCGAGATCGTGGCTGTGGAGGGCGATCTGATCAGCGCCCGCTCGCCGCTCGCCGGGGCGATCCAGCTCGACGAGGAGATGCTGCGACCCGCCGTCGGAGCGCGCGTGGCGATCGGACTGCGGCCGGAGAAGATCGCGCTCAGCCATGACGAACCGGCGCAGAGCCTCAACAAGGTCGCGGGCGAGATCTGGGACATCGGCTATCTCGGCGACATGACCATGGTTCAGGTCATGGTCGGCGGGGACGGGGGACAGCTGCTGAAGGTCTCGCTGACCAACCGCACCCGCCGGATCGAACGCCCCTTCGCCTGGGAGGACCGCGTCTGGCTGTCCTGGGATGTCGAGGCCGGGCTGGTCCTGCCGCCATGAAGGCGCGGCTGGGGATGAGTGCGCGGCGCAACCGCCTTTGTCATTCCGGGGCGCCGCGCCGCGGCGAGCCCGGAACCCCTATCCGCCGTCGTTCCCCAACGAGGCGGACCGGGCGCGGGTTCTCATCGTGGCGTCGCGGCCAGGGGTTACAGGCTCATGATTGCGGCATGCCCCGGAATCACCGGGTCGGGTCGCCATGAGCGCGCCTGAGGCTCGTCGCACGCGCCGCAGCGGCCTTGTCGTCGCCATCCCCTATCTCTGGCTGGGCCTCTTCTTCCTGTTGCCCTTCGCCATCGTGTTGCGCATGGCGCTGTCGGATGCGGCGACCGCTTTGCCGCCCTATGCGCCGCATTTCGAAGGTTTTGCGCAGATCGGCGAATTTCTCGCCGCGCTGGACTTCGAGAATTTTGCGCTGCTCTTCGAAGACGCCCTGTACTGGCAGAGCTATCTTTCCTCGCTGCGCATCGCCGCGCTGACGACGCTGCTCGCGCTCGCAATCGGCTATCCCCTGGCCTATGCGATGGCCGCCGCGCCACGACGCTGGCAGGGCGTGCTGGTGCTGCTCGTCATCCTGCCCTTCTGGACCTCGTTCCTGATCCGCGTCTACGCCTGGGCCGGGATTCTGCGGCCGGACGGGCTGCTCGACGCGGGTCTGACGGCGCTCGGGCTCGCCGACGAGCCGTTGCGGCTGCTCAACACCGAGGCCGCCGTGCTGATCGGCATGGTCTATTCCTATCTGCCCTTCATGGTGCTGCCGCTGTTTGCGACGCTGCAGAAGCTGGACCGCTCGCTGCTCGAGGCCGCCTCCGATCTCGGCGCGACCCCCGTCACCGCCTTCCTGACGGTGACGTTGCCGCTCTCGCTGCCGGGCGTCCTGGCGGGTTCTGCGCTCGTCTTCATCCCCGCCATCGGCGAATTCGTCATCCCCGACCTGCTGGGAGGACCCGACACCCAGATGATCGGCAAGGTGCTGTGGACGGAGTTCTTTTCCAACCGCGACTGGCCGCTCGCATCGGCCGTGGCCGTGGTGCTGCTCATCGGTCTCGTGCTGCCGCTGGCGCTGTTGCAGCGGGCCAGGCTGGCGCGGGGAGGGGCGCCATGACCAGGCTCGGCCCCGGATTGCTGCTGGCGCTCGTCGCCGGCTTCGCCTTTCTCTATCTGCCGATCGTCGCGCTGATTGCCTATTCCTTCAACGCCTCGCGGCTGGTCACGGTCTGGGGCGGGTTCTCGACGCGCTGGTACGGCGCGCTGCTCGAAAACCAGCCGCTGCTCGACGCGGCCTGGCTCAGCGTCCGACTCGCCTTAGGTTCGGCCACGCTGGCGACGCTGCTCGGCACGCTGGCGGCCTTGGCGCTCGCCCGCCACGGCGCCTTTGCCGGCCGCACGCTGTTTTCGGGCATGGTGCTTGCGCCCCTCGTCATGCCTGAGGTGATCACCGGCCTGTCGCTGCTGTTGCTGTTCGTCGCGGCGGATGTCGAGCGCGGCTTCTGGACCGTGACCATCGCCCACGCCACGCTCGGCCTCGGCTTTGCCTGCATCGTCGTCCAGGCGCGGCTCGTCGGCTTCGACCGCTCGCTGGAGGAAGCGGCGCAGGATCTCGGCGCGACCCCGCTCGTCACCTTCTGGACCGTCACCTTCCCGCTGATCTGGCCGTCGATCGCCGCCGCCTGGATGCTGGCCTTCACCCTGTCGCTGGACGATCTCGTGATCGCGAGCTTCACCAGCGGCCCGGGCGCGACGACGCTGCCGATGCGGCTTTATTCGGCGGTCAGGCTCGGCGTCTCCCCCGAGATCAACGCCGCCTGCACCATCATGATCGCGGCCGTCGCCGTCGCCGTCATCGCCGCCTCGCTGCTGCTGAAGCGCGAGCGGCTGACCGGCGCATAAACGCAGCGTGAATGGCGGCCTCAACCGCCGTTCAGCCGCAGGGTGCGAATGTCTGGCTCAGGACGGGGATGGACCCCGCCCGCCACAAGGACCGGACCCCATGTCCCGCAAGATCCTCCCCACCAGCCTGACCACCCTCGTCATCGGCGCGGCGGCGCTGGTGGGATCGAGCCTGATCGCAGCCGCCCCGGCCCAGTCCTGGGACGGCCGCGGCGGTCGCGGATACGAGCGCGTCGAGGGCTTCCGCCCCGCGCCGCCCGCCTATCACGGCTATTGGGGGCATCGCCAGTGGCGCCGCCATCACGACGGCTACGGCTTCCGCGCCCCGCCGCCTCCGCCGCGTTACGGCTACGGCTATGGGGGCGGCTGGCGCTGATCGGCGTCGGCGGGCCGGGATCGTGTCAAGGCGGTCCCGGCCTTCGCTACTCGGTGGCCGTACTTGCGAGTGCAGAACGGCAGCTCCTGAGAAACATGTTTCGTTTCCAGCGACGCGGCCTAGTCGCTGCATGATCCGCCGTCGCCACCTTTGCCTCCGTCGCCGCCCTTGCCGCCTTTGCTGTCGCGTCCGGGCTGGCCGTCCTTGCCCGGCTGACCATCTCTGCCAGACCTCTCGCATTGGACGGCGGCGATCGCTGCATCGGCATTGCGATCAGAGATGAGCGTCGCACGAAAACTGGCGTCGATGGTTGCCACTCTGCCTTCGCTTGAGGCGGCAGTCATTTCCGTCAGCAACAGGAAGCTCGCAGCTGCCAAAACTGCATTTTGCAGCCGAGAGGTCATGACTGCCTCCTGATCCCAAAACGTCGCTATGAACCAATCTCTTCCAGAGATGACGTAGAGACAATTGATGACATAAATAAGTCTTCACGCTGGCCGGCGCCGCGCCCGCGCCGCCAGCTATCTGAGCGCTGCCGATTTCGCATCATGCGAAGCGAGGCCGCGTCGACCGATCTGGAAACAGACCGCGTAACAGCGATGCGCCCTTCGCTATTCCGCAGCCGTCCGTTGCGCGTAGCCCAGTCGTCCGTTGAGCTCGATCAGCAGCTTCTCGGCTGCATCGGCGATCACGGTGCCGGGCGGGAAAATCGCGCTCGCCCCCGCTTCCACCAGCGCCGCGAAATCCTGGGGCGGGATCACGCCGCCCACCACGATCATGATGTCGGGGCGGCCGGCGCGGGCGAGAGCGCCCTTCAGTTCCGGCACCAGCGTCAGGTGGCTCGCCGCCAGCGAGGACACGCCGACGATATGCACGTCGTTCTCGACCGCTTGCCGCGCCGCCTCGTCGGGTGTCGCAAAGAGCGGCCCGATATCGACGTCGAAGCCCAGATCGGCGAAGGCCGAGGCGATGACCTTCTGGCCGCGGTCATGCCCGTCCTGCCCCATCTTGGCGACGAGAATGCGGGGCCTGCGCCCATCGGCCTCCTCGAAGGCCTGCGTCATCATCTGCACGCGCGTCACCGCAGGGTTCATCGTGCCGACCTCCCGCTTGTAGACGCCCGAGATCGACTTGATCTCGGCGCGATGGCGGCCGAAAACTGTCTCCATCGCCAGTGAAATCTCGCCGACCGTCGCCTTGGCGCGCGCCGCCTTGACCGCGAGATCGAGCAGATTGGCGTCTCCGGCCGCCCCATTGGTCAGCGCCGTCAGAGCCGCCTCGACCTCCGCCTCGCTGCGCTCGGCCCGCAGCCGCCGCAGCTTCTCCAGCTGCTGCGTCCGCACCGAGGCGTTGTCGACCTTCAGCACGTCGATCGAGGCTTCATTGTCGGGCTTGTACAGATTGACGCCGATGATCGCCTGCTGGCCGCCATCGATGCGCGCCTGCGTCTTGGCTGCCGCTTCCTCGATTCTGAGCTTGGGAATGCCGGCCTCGATCGCCTTGGCCATGCCGCCCAGCGCCTCGACCTCCTGGATATGGCCCCAAGCCTTGGCGGCGAGCTCCGCCGTCAGCCGCTCGACGTAATAAGAGCCGCCCCAGGGATCGATGATCCGGCTGGCGCCGCTCTCCTGCTGCAGCAGGATCTGGGTGTTGCGGGCGATGCGGGCGGAGAAATCGGTCGGCAGCGCCAGCGCCTCGTCAAGCGCGTTGGTGTGCAGCGACTGGGTGTGGCCCTGCGTCGCCGCCATCGCCTCGATCATTGTGCGCGGCACGTTGTTGAACACGTCCTGAGCCGTCAGCGACCAGCCCGACGTCTGGCAATGGGTGCGCAGCGGCAGGGATTTCTCGTTCTGCGCGCCGAAATCCTTGACCAGCTTGGCCCAGATCAGCCGGGCCGCCCGCAGCTTCGCCACCTCCATGAAAAAGTTCATGCCGATGGCCCAGAAGAAGGAGAGGCGCGGCGCAAAGGCGTCGACGCCCAGGCCAGCCCGCTGGCCGGCGCGGATATATTCGACGCCATCGGCCAGGGTGTAGCCGAGCTCGAGGTCCTGCGTCGCTCCGGCCTCCTGCATGTGATAGCCGGAGATCGAGATCGAATTGAATTTCGGCATGTTCGCCGAGGTGTAGGAGAAGATGTCGCCGATGATGCGCATCGAGGGGGCGGGCGGGTAGATATAGGTGTTGCGGACCATGAACTCCTTGAGAATATCGTTCTGGATGGTCCCCGAAAGCTTCGCCGCCGGCACGCCCTGTTCTTCCGCCGCCACAATGAACAGCGCCAGCACCGGAAGCACAGCGCCGTTCATCGTCATCGAGACGCTCATCTGGTCGAGCGGAATCCCTGAGAACAGCGTGCGCATGTCGTAGATCGAATCGATCGCGACGCCGGCCATGCCGACATCGCCGCCGACGCGCGGATGGTCGCTGTCATAGCCGCGATGGGTGGCGAGATCGAAGGCGACCGAGAGCCCCTTCTGCCCGGCCGCCAGATTGCGCCGGTAGAAGGCGTTTGAATCCTCGGCCGTGGAGAAGCCGGCATACTGCCGGATCGTCCAGGGCTGGTTGACATACATGGTCGGGTAGGGGCCGCGCAGATAGGGCGCGATGCCGGGCAAGGTGGCGACGAAGGGCAGCCCGTCGCGGTCCTCGGCCGTGTAGAGCGGCTTGACCGGAATGCCCTCGGGGGTCAGCCAGGGCTCGGCCGTCGCCGGCGCGATGCCTGCCGCAGGCGGGCTATAGGGTAGGGTCGCGAAATCCGGAATGGTCGTCATGCGGAGCTCCCCTCCAGCTTGTCCCACCAATGATGGAAATGATGCACTGGCCCGTGTCCATGGCCAACCCTGACGGAGTCGGCGGCGGCGATGGCGGCGGTGATATAGGTCTTGGCGTGGCCGACCGCGTCGGGCAAGGCGAGCCCGCGGGCAAGCCCGGCGGTGATCGCCGATGACAGGGTGCAGCCCGTGCCATGGGTGTTCAGCGTATCGTGGCGCGGCGCGGTGAAGCGCTGGCGCTGCCCGCCCGCCATCAGCAGGAGATCGCTGCTCATGTCGCCGGCGCCGTGGCCGCCCTTGACCAGGACATTTGCCGCGCCCAGAGCCGCCAGCTTTTCGGCCTGATCGGCCATGGCGGCCTCGGTCTGCGCCATGCTCGTCCCCAGCAGCGCGGCGGCTTCCGGAAGATTCGGCGTGACCAGCGTCGCGAGCGGGAACAGCCTGCGCCTGATCGCCTCGACGGCGTCATCTTCCAGCAGTTTAGCGCCCGACGCCGCCACCATCACCGGATCGAGCACGATGTTGCGGGCCCTGTGGCGCTCCAGCCCATCGGCCACAGCCTCGATCAGTTCGGCGGTGGCGAGCATGCCGATCTTTACGGCCGAGACCTCGAGATCGGAGAACACCGCCTCCATCTGCGCCGTCACGAACGCCGCCGGCACGGCGTGGATGGCGCTGACGCCACGGGTGTTCTGGGCTGTCAGCGCCACGATGACGCTGGCGCCATAGACCTGATGCGCCGCAAAAGTCTTGAGATCGGCCTGGATGCCCGCGCCGCCGCTGGAATCCGAGCCGGCGATCGTCAATGCGATGGGGAAGGGGGCGCTCACTCGGCCGCTTCCAGCGTGATGCGCAGCTTGGCGCCGGTCGCCTTGGCGTAGCGTTCGAGCGTGCGCGTCGTCGGCTTGGCCCGCCCGCTCTCCAGCCGGGCGATCACGGATTGCGTCGTGCCCATGCGCAGCGCCAGTTCCTCTTGAGTCAGACCGGCGCGATTGCGGGCGCGGGCGAGCGAGGTCAGCAAAGCGAACTCCTCTTCGAGCGCGTCATATTCACGCTTGAACTCGGGGTCCTGCATTTGCTCGGCGGCCCATTCGCTGAAGTCTCTCATGTCACATCCTTGGCGCGCGCCCACACCCAAGTCGCGTAGCGAACCCGTCCCATTTTCCCAGTTCATAGCAAAAAAGCGCTAATCCGGCAAGGTTTCGCTGGCGATGGCCAGGGCCTGATTCAGGGTCGCCACCGCATCGCAGCCGGCGTAGACGAAGCCGCTGACCCCTGCCGCCCGCAGCTGCGCCTCCAGCTCGCCCGGCCTCCCGGCGAGCCAGACCGTCGCTCCGGCCTGTTTGAGCGCCTGGGCCGCAGCGCCGGCTTCTTCTTCATAGGCCGCGTCCGAGCCGCAGAGGCAGGCCAGCCGCGCGCCCGATCCGGCGAAGGCCGCCACCAGCGCGGCGATGTCGGTGGCGTCGTTCTGGGCGAAGCCATCGCCGCTCTGCGCCGCAAGCCCGCCTGCCTCGAACAGGTTGCGGGCGAAACCGGCGCGGGCGGTGAAATCGGCAATGCGGCCGAGCGTGGCGAGGAAGACGACCGGGCGTCCGCCGGGCTGTGCCTCGGCCAGGTCGCGCAACGCCTCGAAGGGCTCCGCCAGACGCTGGGAGGGCAGGGGCGACGCCCTGAGGCCGTCAGCCTGCTCGGCTTGCGCTGCGGGGGCCGCCTTCGGCACATCCAGCACCGTGACCGGGCGCTCCTGCAGGTTGGGATATTCGCTCGTGCCGGTGATCGGCTCGCGCCGGGTTGCGACCGCCTTGGCGCGCGCCGACCAGGCCGCGGCGAGCTGCGCCTGCAGCTGCCCGCTCGCCAGCGCCGCCACGATGCCGGGCAGGCCGTCTTTGGCCTGCGCCTCGAGCCCTTGCATCGCCGCCCAACCCTGTTCGCACAGCGCCTGCGTCAGCGCCTCGAAGCCGCCGGAGCCGGCGGCGGGGTCGATGACCGCAGCCAGATGCGATTCCTCCAGCAGCACCAGCTGCGTATTGCGGGCGACGCGCCGGGCGAAGGCGTCGGGCAGTCCGAGCGCGGTCGTGAACGGCAGGGCGGTGACGGCGTCGGCCCCGCCTATGCCGGCTGAGAAGGTCGCGATCGTCGCGCGGAGCATGTTGACCCAGGGGTCGCGTCGCGTCAGCGAGCGCCAGGCCGTCTCGGCGTGGAGGATCATCGGGCGCGGGTCGAGCCCGCAGGCCTCCTGGATCCGGGTCCAGAGCAGGCGGGCGGCGCGGAATTTGGCGATGGTCAGGAATTCGTCGGTATCGCCGACCAGCAGGAAGGATAGCGCCTCGCGCGCTTCCGCCAACGCCATGCCCTGGCTTTCGAGCAGGCGCAGATAGGCGATGGCGGTGGCCATGGCGATGCCGAGTTCCTGCGCCTCGCTGGCCCCGGCCTCGTGCGCGGGGCGCGCATCGATGGTGATGAACGGCCCGGCGAAGCCCTGCTGCCGGAGCGCGGCGATCGTCCTGGCGAGCGATGCCCCGGTTTGCGACCAGGACAGCGGCATCGCGCCGCTCGACGCAAAAACGCCGATCGGGTCGAGCCCGAATTCGATTGGCGTCGCCGAGGCTAGCAAGCCGCGCCGGGCGACCAGCGCGGCCAGCAGCCGCGCCTTGGCCTCTCCCGCAGGCGACGGATCGATCCGCACGCGGATCAGGTCGAGCATGACGCCATCCAGCGCCTGGTCGAGCGCAGCGACGTCGTCGGCCTGCAGCCCGTAGCCGCGCGCGGCGGCCGAGCCGGCAAAGCTCAGCGTCAGCGCATCGGCGCCGCCTTCCAACTCGGCGAGCGCCAGCTCGCGCGCCGCCTCCGGATCGGGATGGTCGACCCGCGCCGCCACGCGCCAGCGCCCGCTCTCGGGTCTCGTCTGCCGCGCCGGGGCGTCGGCCGCCGGGTAGAGCGGCGCGATGCGGATGCTATCGGCGCTGCGCGAAACCAGCTTCTTCTCGAAATCCCCGCCCTTCAGCACCTTGTCGACGGCGGCGCGCCATTGCGCGCCATCGGGCGTCGGGAAGGCCGACATGAAGGGCAATTGTGAGATGGAGGCCGATGTCATGCGCGAAGATGCTCCCTGAAGCGTCGCCATTGTGCATGCGCGGCATGCTGATTGCCATGGCCAGGGTCGAGCCGCCATCCCCACTTCGTCGCAAGGCCAGGTGCAGAAGCGACAATGCCGCCCGAAGGCGGCATTGCGAAGCGATCGGTCAGGCAAGGGTCAGACGAACTGGCCCAGGCCCGGTATGGCGCCGACGATCGCGCCCATGGTGTCTTCGCCCGCCTGTTCGCGCCCGACGGCGAACATTTCCTTCGAGACGGACTGGATCTGTCCCATCGACAAACCGGCCGCCATCAGCTGGCCGCCCAGCGCCATCACGCCGCCGCCGCCGCCCATCATGCCGCCGACCATGCCCATCAGCCCGCCCTTGCCGCCGGCGGAGGAATCGGCGAGCTCCTGGGCGCCCGGCAGCGCCGCCATCAGCTGGCCGATCTCGGCCGGGGGACCCTCCTTCTGCAGGAAGGCGAGGATGATGCCGATCGCCTTGCGGGCGGTGGCGTCGTCGAGGCCGGAGGCGGCCATGATGCGCGAGACGAGTTCTTCCATCGATCGTAACTCCCATTGGCGCTCTCGCGCGGTCATGGCGGATAGTTCACATATTGACTATCTAAATCAAGCCGGCAGCGCACTTCCGCAATCCTGCGCCTTTCGCTACATCCTTGCCGGGCGTTTCGACAATGGACAGGCGGACATGATGGCGGATGACGGTACGATTCTGATCGGCAAGAGCTGGAAGCCCGAGACGCTCCTGCTCAAGCTCGCCAACCGCCATGGCCTGGTCACCGGCGCGACCGGCACCGGCAAGACCGTGACGCTGCAGGTCCTGGCCGAGGGCTTCGCCCGCCATGGCGTCCCGGTCTTCGCCGCCGACATCAAGGGCGATCTCTCGGGCATCGCAGCGCCCGGCGATTCCAAGCCGCCCTTCGTCAAGCGCGCGCAGGAGATCGGCGTGCCCTACGAGCCCGACCAGTTCACCACCGTGTTCTGGGACGTGTTCGGCGAGCAGGGCCACCCGGTCCGCGCCACCATCTCGGAGATGGGGCCGCTGCTGCTGTCGCGCCTGCTCGATCTCAACGAGACGCAGGAGGGCGTGCTCAACATCGCCTTCCGCATCGCCGACGAGCAGAAGATGCTGCTGCTCGATCTCAAGGATTTGCGCGCCATCCTCTCGCATATCGCCGAGAACGCCGCGACCCTGACGACGCAATACGGCAATGTCTCGGCCCAATCCGTCGGCGCGATCCAGCGGCAGTTGCTGGTGCTGGAGAACCAGAAGGGGCAGATGTTCTTCGGCGAGCCGGCGCTGGAGATCAGCGACCTGATGCGCACCGACCGCGACGGGCGCGGCGTCGTCAACATCATGGCCGCCGACAAGATGATGGCCAATCCCAGGCTCTATGCGACCTTCCTGCTCTGGCTGCTCTCGGAACTCTTCGAGCAATTGCCGGAGGTGGGCGATCTCGACAAGCCCAAGCTGGTCTTCTTCTTCGACGAGGCGCATCTGCTGTTCAACGGCGCGCCCAAGGTGCTGTTGACGGCGGTGGAGCAGGTGGTCAGGCTGATCCGCTCGAAGGGCGTCGGCGTCTATTTCGTCACCCAGAACCCGCTCGACATCCCCGACACGGTGCTGGCCCAGCTCGGCAACCGCGTCCAGCATGCGCTGCGCGCCTTCACCCCGCGCGACCAGAAGGCGGTGCGCGCCGCCGCCGAAACCTTCCGCCAGAATCCGAAGTTCAAGACGGAAGAGGCGATCATGCAGCTCGCCGTCGGCGAGGCGCTGACCTCGACTCTGGAGGGCAAGGGCACGCCGACCATGGTTGAGCGCACGCTGATCGCGCCCGCCATGGCGCAGGTCGGGCCGATCACGCCGCAGCAGCGCCAGCAGGCGATCGACGCCTCGCCGCTCAAGGGCAAATACGAGACGATGGTCGACCGCGAGTCGGCCTATGAGATGCTGATGGACCGCAAGGGGCTGAAGCCGGACGGCTCCCCGGTCGAGGCCGATACTTCGGGCGGCGGCATCATGGACACGATCGGCGGCTGGATCGGCGGCGCGACGGGCGGCGCTAAGCCGACCTCCGGCCCCGGCAGCCGCGGCGGGCGCGTGCCGCAGACGATGACGGAGAAGATCATCACCTCCGCAGCGCGCTCCGTCGCCTCCTCGGTCGGTCGCCAGATCGGCAACGCCATCCTGCGCGGCGTGCTCGGCTCGATGACCGGCAAACGCTGAACCCGGTCCCCCCCAGCCCTCATCCTGAGGAGCCGCGTCAGCGGCGTCTCGAAGGATGGCCGAGGAGGCTCCTGAACCAACTGACCATCCTTCGAGACGCGCCTTTGGCGCTCCTCAGGATGAGGGCTCAGCGTCGTGAATGCCTCGGTCGCGTATCGGCCATGCCTTGACCTGCCCCATGACTATGGCGGAGGGTCGGGCATCGGCCGCAGCACGATTTGCCCGGCTAACCGCTTCCGAAATGAGCATAATATGTCAAATCTTCCAGCCATTCTCTCTCATCTCGACGACGGCCTCGAGGCCTCGCTGGCGCGTCTGTCCTCCTGGCTGGAAATCCCGTCGATCTCGACCGATTCAGCTTATGCCGAGGACAGCCGGCGCGCCGCCGAATGGTTGGCGAAGGATCTCGAATCGCTCGGCTTCGAGGCGGCGCTCGGCGAGACTCCCGGCCATCCGATCGTGCTGGCGCACCGGCCCAAGCCCGGCGCGCCGCATGTGCTGTTCTACGGCCATTACGACGTGCAGCCGGTCGATCCGCTGAACCTCTGGGAGAGTGAGCCGTTCAAGCCGGTGATCAAGGAGATTTCGCCCGGTCGCCGGGTGATCGTGGCGCGGGGCGCCTGCGACGACAAGGGCCAGGTCATGACCTTCGTCGAGGCGATGCGCGCCACCATCGCCGCGAGCGGCGACCTGCCGGTCGGCGTCACAGTGCTGGTCGAGGGTGAGGAGGAATCGGGCTCGGTCAACCTGCCGGCCTTCCTGCGCGAGAACGCGGATGCGCTGAAGGCGGATGTCGCGCTGGTCTGCGACACCGGCATGTGGGACCGCGAGACCCCCGCCATCACCGCCTCGCTGCGCGGCATGGTCTATCAGGAAGTCACCATCGCCTGCGCCGACCGCGACCTGCATTCCGGCCTGTTCGGCGGCGCGGCGGCAAACCCGATCCACGTGCTGGCCAAGATCGTGGCGCAGCTCCACGACGATGCCGGCCGCATCGCCATCCCCGGCTTCTATGACGGCGTCGAGGAGCCGACGAACCAGCAAAAGGCCGATTGGGCCGATCTCAACCTCACCGAGGCCGAGTTTCTCGGCCAGATCGGGCTGAAGCATTCGATCGGCGAGAAAGGGCGCATGCTGATCGAGCAGATCCAGTCGCGCCCGACCTGCGACGTCAACGGCATCTGGGGCGGCTATACCGGCGAGGGCACCAAGACCGTCATCGCCTCGCAGGCCTCCGCCAAGGTTTCCTTCCGCCTCGTCGGCAAGCAGGATCCGCAGAAGATCGGCGCGGCCTTCCAGGCCTTCGTGCGCGAGCGCCTGCCCGCCGATGTGACGGCGGGCTTCACCGAGCACGGGGCGTCTCCCGCCATCGCCGTCCCCGAGGATTCGGCGGCCCTGGCCAAGGCGCGCGCCGCGCTGACCGAGGAATGGGGCCGCAAGGCCGTGACCATCGGCTCGGGCGGTTCGATCCCCGTTGTCGGCGATTTCAAGCGGCTGCTTGGGATCGACACGCTGCTGGTCGGCTTCGGCCTCGACGACGACCGCGTGCATTCGCCCAACGAGAAATACGAGCTCTCGTCGTTCCATAAGGGCCAGCGCTCCTGGGCCCGCATCCTCGACTCGCTCGCCGATCTGAAGAGGGCCTGATGAAATCCATCTGCGTGTTCTGCGGCTCCAATCCGGGCAATGACCCGGTCTATGCCGCCGGCGCCCGCGCCATGGGCGCCGAGATCGCCAGGCGCGGCCTGGTGCTGGTCTATGGCGGCGGCGCGGTGGGGCTGATGGGCATCGTCGCCGATGCGGCGCTGGCGGCCGGCGGCGAGGTCCACGGCGTCATCCCCTATGCGCTGCGCCGGAAGGAGGTCGGCCATAACGGGCTGACCCGGCTCGAAGTGGTCGACACCATGCACACCCGCAAGGCGCGCATGGCCGAGCTCTCGGACGGCTTCGTCGCCATGCCCGGCGGCATCGGCACCTTCGAGGAGCTGTTCGAGATCTGGACCTGGGGCCAGCTCGGCATCCACGCCAAGCCGCTCGGCCTGCTCAACGTCGCCGGTTTCTACGACCCGCTGGCCCAGTTCCTCGACGCGACCGTCAGCGCCGGTTTCCTCAAGCAGCAGCACCGCGCCATGGCAATGACCGACACCGACCCGGCCGCGCTGCTCGACCAGATGGCGGCCTATGTGCCGGCGACGGTGTATAAATGGGTGGAGAAGGAAGAGGTTTAAGGGCCTGCATTTGCAGCCCGAACCACCTCCGTCATTCCGGGGCGGGCCGCAGGCCCGAGCCCGGAACCCATGCACACCAGGGTCTCCGGAGAGGCAACAGCTTGCGGAGCAGGGGCGTGTTCATGGGTTCCGGGCCCTTCGCTTCACGAGGTCCCGGAATGACGCTGGAAAGAAATAGGAAAACAATCCTTGACAGCGTCACGCTGATCGGCTAGACATTCCTCACGCTCAAGAAATCTGACCTGAACCGCAGCCGCCGCGCGCTCCGCCGGCGGCTTTTGCGTGTCCGGTCCGGGAGTTCCACAGACATGTCCGATGATGAGGATGACGCGCCGGCGCTGCCGGCCGGCAAGCGCAGCCGCGTGCCTGCCGCCCGAAAGGCGGTGGTGAACAAGCTCTGGTCGGCCGCCAGGCGCCAGCTCGCGGCGCATGAGGCGCGGCTCGATGGGCTGGCGCCCGGCGCCGCCGCCAGCGAAAGCGAGGCCAAGGCGCTGGCGATCCTGGCGCGGACGGTGCGCGAATTGGTGGCGCTGGAAGCATCGACCTCTCCGCAAGCGACGAAGGCCAGCGATGAACTCTCCGCCGCCGCCGGCCTCAAGCATGTCGCCGCTCTCCGGGCCGAGCTGGCACTGCGTCTGGAGAAGCTTGCCGCCGCGCCGGCGGATCCCGCTGCTGCGGGCGCTGCTGGCGCAGGCGAGCCCTGAGCTGGTCGCGCTGATCCAGAGCGAATGGCTGTTCTGGGCCCGCGCCGACCAGCTGCCGCCCGCCGATGCGGATTGGTCTGTCTGGCTGGTGATGGGCGGGCGCGGCGCGGGCAAGACCCGCACCGGCGCGGAATGGGTCAAGGGCATGGCGCTCGGCCTGCCGCCTTTCGCCGACAGGCCGGCCGAGCGCATCGCGCTGGTCGGCGAAACGCAAGGCCAGGTGCGCGATGTCATGGTCGAGGGCGTTTCGGGGCTGATGGCGATCCATCACCGGCTCGAGCGGCCGAGCTGGTACCCGTCGCTGCGCAAACTGGAATGGCCGAACGGCGCGCTGGCGCAGGTCTATTCGGCCGAGGATCCCGAAGGGCTGCGCGGGCCGCAATTTGCCGCCGCCTGGTGCGACGAACTGGCGAAATGGCCCAATCCGGAGGAGTGCTGGGACATGCTGCAATTCGGCCTGCGGCTCGGCGACAGGCCGCGCCAGATCGTCACCACGACGCCGCGTCCCGTGCCCTTGATCAAGCGCCTGCTGGTCGAGCCGCATGTCGCGACCAGCCGCGCCGCGACCCACGCCAACAGCGCCAATCTGGCGGCGGATTTCATCCGCAGCATCGAGCGCAGCTATGGCGGCACCAGGCTGGGGCGGCAGGAGATCGCGGGCGAGATCGTCGAGGAGAGCACTGACGCGCTCTGGACGCGGGCGATGATCGAGGCCTGCCGCGAGGCGGCTCCGCCGGGGCTGGCGCGGATCGTGGTGGCGGTCGATCCGCCGGCCTCCTCCTCGCGCCGGGCCGACGCCTGCGGGCTGGTCGTCGCCGGGCTGGACGCCGACGGTTTCGGCCATGTGCTGGAGGATGGCACGCTGTCTGGGGCGCGCCCGCATGAATGGGCGCAGAAGGCGGTGGCGCTCTATCGCCGCCACGAGGCCGATGCGCTGGTGGTCGAGATCAACCAGGGCGGCGAGATGGCGACCAGCGTCATCCGCGAAGTGGATCCGGAGGTTACGGTGACGCCGGTGCGGGCGACGCGCGGCAAATATCTGCGGGCCGAACCGGTCGCGGCGCTCTATGCGCAGGGCCGCATCCGCCATGCCGGCCGCTTTCCGGCGCTGGAGGACGAGCTTTGCGACTTCGGCCCG
>JBKBRD010000032.1:0-14228 GCA_046292405.1 Allobosea sp.
CACCGAGGCCGAGCGGCAGACCTATTATCTCGGTTTCTCCAACCGCGCGCTCTGGCCCAACATGCATTACCGGCTCGGGCTGACGGAATTTTCCCGTGCCGACTACGCCGGCTATCTCGGCGTCAATCGCCGCTTCGCCAAGGCGCTGGCGCCCTTGCTGAAGCCCGACGACCTTGTCTGGATCCATGATTATCACCTGATCCCGCTGGCGGCCGAGCTGCGCCGGCGCGGCGTCACCAATCGCATCGGCTATTTCCACCATATTCCCTGGCCGCCGGCCGAAGTCTTCGGCGCGCTGCCCTTCAGCGCGACGCTGATCAGCACGATGAGCGCCTATGACCTGATCGGCGTGCAGACGCAGATCGACGCGCGCAACCTCTGCGACGGGCTGGCGAGCCTGTGCGGCGCCAGCGTCGCAGGCGGCCATGTCTCGATGGGGCGGCGACGGACCGAAGTCCGCGCCTTCCCGATCGGCATCGATGTCGAAGCCTTCAGGCGGCTGGCCTCGGCTTCCGAGCGCGCCGCGACCATCCCGATCCGGACGACCAAGCAATCGCTCGGCGAACGCAAACTCGTGATCGGCGTCGACAGGCTCGATTATTCCAAGGGCATCGTCCAGCGGCTGGAGGCCTTCGGCGCCTTCCTGCGCAATCACCCCGAATACAGCCGCCGCGTCGGCCTGCTGCAGATCGCCCCGCCATCGCGCTCCGACGTGCCGGAATATGCCGAGCTCGACCGGCAGTCGGACGAAACCGCCGGGCGTTTGAACGCGGCGCTCGGCGAGTTCGACTGGACCCCGATCCGCGTGGTCAAGAAGGCCTATTCGCGCAATGCGCTGGCTGGGTTCTACCGTCGCGCCCAGGTCGGGCTGGTGACGCCGATGCGAGACGGCATGAACCTCGTCGCAAAGGAATATGTCGCGGCGCAGGATCCCGACGATCCCGGCGTGCTGGTGCTGTCTCGCTTCGCGGGGGCGTCGCAGCAGCTGGGCGAGGCGCTGATCGTCAACCCCTACGACACGCATGAGGTGGCTGAGGCGATCAGGACCGCGCTCGCCATGCCGCGCGCCGAACGCATCCGCCGCTTCGAGAAGCTCTACGCCATCATCGACGCCACCGATATCGCCTGGTGGACGAACCGCTATCTCGACGCCCTGGCCGGCGCCGACACTGCCGCCCAAGAGCCCGAGCCGCGGGCGCCGCGCCGCAGCCGCGCCGGTCGTGCTGTCTCCCTGGCCGGCGGGCCGGCCGCGGGCGCGGGCGAGACCAAGCGCAAAGCCGCGCGCGGATCGCCTCGTGGCGCCGCTTCTGCATCTTGAGGTTGAACGATCCCGTCGCGGCCCTTGCCGATTCGCCTATTCGCTCGTTAGAAGGCGGCAGCAGGCGCATGCGCTTGCGACTCAGCCCCTGATCGGTGTCAGGTCTGAGCGGGGCGTCGGCCGTAACGGCTGAGGAGGCGGGCGGAGGGTTCACACTGATGCGAGGCGCTCTCGGGGGATCGGGCGTTCTGCTGCGCCGACTCCGCGAGGTCATGGCAGCGTCGATAAGCCCGCAGGAGCGGCTGGACCGGCTTGTCGTTCTCATCGCCGGCAACCTCGTCGCCGAAGTCTGCTCGGTCTATGTCCTGCGCGAGGATGGCTCGCTCGAACTTTACGCCACAGAGGGCCTGAACCGCGAGGCGGTCCACCTGACGACGATGCGGGCGGGCGAGGGCCTTGTCGGCCTGATCGCGCGCGAAGCCGAGCCGGTCGCGCTGTCCGACGCGCAAAGCCACCCGTCATTCTCCTATCGCCCGGAAACGGGCGAGGAGATCTACCGCTCCTTCCTCGGCGTGCCGATCCTGCGCGGCGGCGCCGTGATGGGCGTGCTGGTCATCCAGAACCGCGCCTCCCGCCTCTACACCGAGGAGGAGATCGAATCCCTCCAGACCACGGCGATGGTCATGGCGGAGATGATCGCCGCCGGCGGGCTGAAATCGCTGGCGGCGCCAGGCGCTAGCATCGGGCTCGACCGGCCGATCCACAGCATCGGCGTGGCGCTCGCCGACGGCGTCGGCCTCGGCCATGCCGTGCTGCACGAGCCGCGCGTCGCGATCACCAACCTGATCGCCGAAAACCCGGCTGGCGAAGTCAAGCGGCTGGAGGCGGCCATCGCCGAAATGCGCGCCTCGATCGACGAACTGATCGAGCGCGGCGACGTCGCCCATACCGGCGAGCATCGCGACGTGCTCGAGACCTTCCGCATGTTCGCTCACGACCAGGGCTGGCTGCGGCGCATGCGCGAGGTGGTGCTGACCGGCCTCACCGCCGAGGCCGCGGTCGAACGCGTCCAATCGGACACCCGCGCGAAAATGCTGCGCCAGACCGATCCATATCTGCGCGAGCGGCTGCACGATCTCGACGACCTCGCCAACCGCCTGCTGCGCACACTCGTCGGCAAGGCCAACGGCGTCGCCCGCGAGCAGCTGCCCGACAACGCCATCCTGATCGCCCGCTCCATGGGCCCGGCCGCCTTGCTGGATTACGACCGCGCCAATCTGCGCGGGCTCGTTCTCGAGGAAGGCGGGCCGACCAGCCACATCGCCATCGTCGCCCGGGCGCTGGGCATCCCGGCGGTCGGCGAGGTCGTCAACGCGACCGCGCTGGTGCAGTCCGGCGACGCGGTCATCGTCGACGGGCAGGCCGGCGAGGTGCAGATCCGGCCGCAGCCGGATGTCGAGAACGCCTACAAGGACAAGGCGAGGCTGCGGGCCCGCAAGCAGGAGCAGTATCGCAAGCTCAAGAACCTGCCGGCGATCACCAAGGACGGGGTCGAGATCACGCTGCAGATCAATGCCGGCCTGCTGGTCGATCTGCCGAATATCGAGGCGACGGCGGCGGCCGGCATCGGGCTGTTCCGCACCGAGCTGCAATTCATGGTGGCGCAGACCATGCCGACGACCGGCGAGCAGCAGGCGCTCTACAGCGCCGTGCTCGATGCGGCGCAGGGCTTGCCCGTGACGTTCCGCACGCTCGATATCGGCGGCGACAAGGTGCTGCCCTATATGGAGCGCGTCGAGGAGGAGAACCCGGCGCTGGGCTGGCGGGCGATCCGCATCGGGCTCGACAAGCCGCGGCTGCTGCGGGCGCAGCTGCGCGCCCTCCTGCGCGCCGGCGCGGGGCGCGACATGCAGATCATGCTGCCGATGATCGCGACGGTGGACGAGTTCCGGCGGGCGCGCACCATTCTCAGTCGGGAACAGGCGATGCTCGCCAAGCAGGGCCACGCGCCGCCCGCTTCGCTCAAGCTCGGCGTCATGGTCGAGGTGCCGTCGCTGCTGTTCGAACTCGAGGAGATTTCCCGCGAGGCCGATTTCCTCTCGATCGGCACGAACGACCTGATGCAATTCCTGTTCGCCGCCGACCGCGAGAACAAGCGCGTCGCCGACAGGTTCGATCCGCTCGGAGTCAGCGCCCTGCGCGCCCTGCGCGCCATCGTCGAGGCGGCCGACAGGGCCGGCTGCCCGGCTTCGGTCTGCGGCGAGATGGGCGGCAAGCCGATCGAGACGATGGCGCTGATCGGGCTGGGCTATCGCCGCTTCTCGATGTCGGCGGCCTCGATCGGCCCGATCAAGGCGATGCTGCGCGCGCTCGACGTCGGCAAGCTGCGCCGCCGGCTGGACGCCATGCTCGCCGCCCCCGACGAGGTCGCGAGCCTGCGCCCTCAATTGGCCGCGCTGGCCGCCGAGATGAAGACGCCGGTCTAGCGACCGATCCGCGCCGCAACCATCTCACCGTCATCGTCCGCTTTCCGAGTGCCCCATGTCGCTTCCGCTTCCCCAGGATCGCCTCGACGCCATCGTGGCCCGTCATGCCGCCGCCAGCGCCGAGATCAACACGGCGAGCGACGCGGTGCGCACCGTCGAACTGGCCAAGGAACTCTCCGAGCTCGATCCGGTGGTGAGCGCCATCGCCTCCTGGCGCCACGCCATGGCGACGCTGGCGGAGGCAGAGGGGCTGATCGCCGACCCTGCGACCGATCCCGAGTTCCGCGATCTCGCCTATGAGGAGCGCGATGCCGCCCGCAAGGAGATCGACGCCCGCGCCCGCGAGATCCTCATCGCGCTGCTGCCCAAGGATGCGGCCGACGAGCGCGGCGTCATCCTCGAGATCCGGGCCGGCACCGGCGGCGACGAGGCCTCGCTCTTCGCCGGCGACCTGCTGCGCATGTATCAGCGCTATGCGGCCGCCAAGGGCTGGTCGCTCGACATCATCACCGAGAGCGAAGGCACGATGGGAGGCTACAAGGAGGTCGTCGCCGAGATCTCGGGCCGGGGCGTCTACGCCAGGCTGAAATTCGAATCCGGGGTGCATCGCGTCCAGCGCGTGCCCGATACGGAGGCGAGCGGGCGCATCCACACCTCCGCCGCCACGGTGGCGATGCTGCCTCTGGCCAGCGACGTCGACATCGTGCTCAACGACGCCGATATCCGCATCGACACCATGCGCGCCGGCGGCGCCGGCGGGCAGCACGTCAACAAGACGGAATCGGCGGTGCGCCTGACGCATCTGCCGACCGGTCTCGCCATCGTCGTCCAGGACGAGCGCTCCCAGCACAAGAACAAGGCCCGCGCCTATGATCTGCTGCGCGCGCGGCTCTACGACATGGAGCGCAGCCGCGCCGATGCCGAGCGGGCCGCCGATCGCCGCTCGCAGATCGGCACGGGCGATCGCTCCGAGCGCATCCGCACCTATAATTTTCCGCAAGGGCGCGTCACCGACCATCGCATCAACCTGACCCTCTACAAGCTCGACGAGATGATGCAGGGTCTGGTGCTGGACGAGGTGATCGACGCGCTGACGGCGGAACACCAGGCCCGGCTCCTGACCGACGAGGCCGTCCAGTGAGCGGGCCCTGCAGATGCGACCGCCGGTGAAACCAACCAGCCCTTCCGGCGTTGTCTGTGCATGGGCACGGAGCCCGGCTGGAGGACACCATGATCAGAATCGTTTTGAGCGCGGCGGTGGCGGGGCTGATGAGCCTTTCGATGACCGGCGCGGGCCAGGCCCAGGAGCGCACCCTCAAGCGGATCACGGCCGGCGAGCCGGCGCCCCTGCAGAAGGCGATGACGCAGAGCCAGGCGCGCCGCCTGTGCCAGCAGGAGATGCGCGGCGCCCGCGAGAGCCGTTCCTCCATCCGCCAGAAAATGCAGATCTGCATGCAGAAGAAGATGGAAGGCAACTGAGCCCGAGCTTAGGTTCAGGCTCGGCAAAAAGCGCGCGGCGAGATCTCGCCGCGCGCTTTCGCGCGGCCGGATGCGACACTCCCGGGCTCGATGCGCGGTTTCTCGTCGAAGGCGCAATGGCCGCGGAGCCGCACGCGGACCAGGATGCGCTGTCGGCGGATGTTTTGGCGACCATCGCCGCCTACGCCGAACGGCGGCTGCGCGGGGAGCCGGTCTGGCGCATCCTCGGCGAGCGCGAATTCTGGGGGCTGCCCTTCGCGCTCTCGTCCGGCACGCTCGAGCCGCGCCCCGACAGCGAGACGATCGTCGAAGCGGCGCTGGCCCTCCTCGGGCCGCGCGGGGACGAGGCGCTGTCGATCCTCGATCTCGGGACCGGAACCGGTTGCCTCCTCATCGCCCTGTTGAGCGAATGCCCCAACGCCGAGGGCGTCGGCGTCGACGCTTCGGAGGATGCCTGCCGCACGGCCCGCGCCAATGCCATCCGCAACGGCGTCGGCGGGCGGACGCGAATCATTCGCGGCGACTGGGCCTGCGGACTGGCCGGGCCGTTCGACCTCATCCTCTCCAATCCGCCCTATATTCCCAAGCGGGAGATCGCCGCGCTTGCGCCCGCCGTGCGGCAATACGATCCGCCGCTCGCGCTTGACGGCGGCGACGACGGTCTCGACGCCTACAGGCTGCTGGCACGGCAAATCCCGGCCATTCTCGCTCGAAATGGCGTGGTCGTCGTGGAAATCGGGGCCGGGCAGGAGGCTGACGTGATCGCTATTTTCGCCGCCTTCGGACTTGTCCACCGCGGATCGCGCGCCGATCTCGGAGGTCATTTCCGCGCGATTTGCTTTACCTTGTCCTGAATTTCTCAGGCAAGGACGCGATTTTGCTTGGATCGGCCACGTAAACCGGCTATGCACTGGTCAGCCCGAAGCTGGTGCCGTCAGCGCCCGGCCTTGCGCAACCCCCTCATTGGCTGGATGTTGCCCCCGGACATATCCGCGAATCGACGGAACTGACGAACCAGATTGGATATCCGAAGGCGTCGTGACGCCGGTCGGCCTTTGGGGCGAGAGCGCCCCTTTTGGAAAGAGCGCGTGAAGACCAGGAACGGCTCAGAGCCCCTTCAGGTCAACTCAACCCGGTGCAGCGCCGCAGCCCGCTGTGCGCCGGAACGTGCATGACGACACGGTTGCATCGAGCGAAAAGAGCGCGAGACAGACGCGAATGAGACCAGGTCAGAACCGGCGTATGCGCGGCCGCAACAACGCACCCGGCGGCGGCGGTGGAAACCGCAAGGCTCCCAATCCACTGCAGCGGAGCTATGAATCCAACGGGCCCGACGTAAAGGTCCGCGGCACTGCGCAGCATGTCGCCGAGAAATACTTGCAGCTGGCGCGCGATGCCCAGTCTTCAGGCGATCCGGTCGCGGCTGAAAACTATTTCCAGCATGCCGAGCATTATTACCGCATCCTGTTGGCGGCGCAGGAGCAGATGGCCCAGCAGTTCGGCCACAGCTTCCCGCCCAACCGCGCCTTCGGCGACAATCCCGACGATGGCGACGAGGATGGCGAGGATGACGGCGGCGACTTCCAGCCCGGCGCCGGGCCGCAGCCCGATTTCCGCAGCCAGGGTCAGGGCGGCCAGCGCCAAGACAGCAATCGCCAAGACAATAATCGTCAGGACAATAATCGTCAGGACGGCAATCGCAACGACCAGCGCCAGGAAGGCGAGGGTGGCGACGGCCAGCGCTTCGAGCGGCAGCCCCGCCAGAATTTCGACCGCCCGCAAGGGGATCGCAATCAGGGCGACCGCAACCAGAACCGCCGCTTCGACCGGCCCGAGCGCGGTGAGCGCCAGGATCGCAACGAGCGTGGCGAGCGCCGGTTCGATCGTCCCGAGGGGCAGCCGGGCGGCTATGCGCCGCGTCCCGACGCGCCGCGCTCGGACATTCCGGTCACGGGAGAGCAGCCCGAGGCCCAGCCGCAGCCGCAACCGCGTTTCGAACGTCCAGAGCGGCAAGAGCGCCCTGAGCGGCAGGACCGTCCCGAGCGCGCGCCGCGCCCGGAGCGTCGCCCGCGCCGCGATTTCGACGCGGACGATCAAAGCCAGCCCGACGTCGCTGCGTCCCTGCCATCCTTCCTGACCACCCCCGTCCGGGTCCCGGTCGTGTCGGTCGAGGAGGTCGCGCCGCCGGTGAAGACCGAGACGGCCGCGATCCAGGACGAGACGCCGGAAGCGCCCAAGCGCGCCCGTCGCCGCCGTTCGCCGCGCGAGGTGATGGATGCGCTCGGCTCCGACGCCGAGAACGTGACGGAATAAGTCGCAGCGCCGTTCGCCGGCAATAATGAAGGGGCCCTGGAAAGGGCCCCTTTTTCATGGGCTCAGGCGATGCCGAGCGCCGCTTTCCCATCGGCCGTCGCCAGCGTCAGATGCTCGCCGACGGTAACCGCGCCATCCTCGATCACTTCGCAATAGACGCCGCAATCGGCGTGGCCGAAGGTTTTCATCAGGAAGGCCGGGATCTGCAGGTCGCGCAGTCCGCTGGTCGGATCGACATTGGTGGCGGCGCAGCGCACGATCCGTTTGCTGACGCGCAACCGCAGCCCCGAGGGCGCGGCGAGTTCCGCGCCGACGAGGTCGAACTCCTCCCAGGGCCGCAGCCCCTCGACCATGACATTGCCGCGAAAGCGCAAAGGGTCCACGGGCGCGCCGATGCGCCGTTCGAGATCCGCCACGCTGGCGAGGTTGATGATCGAGACGAAGCCCTTGGGCGAATCGGTGAAGCGGTAGCCTTCCGGCGCGCTCAGCCAGCGCGGCTTGCCGCGCAGCTCTTCGGGCATGAAGCCTTCGAAGAAGCCGGCGATCTCGCTGCGCCCCTCCGCCGTGCGCGTGTCGGCGCGCAGCGCCGTGCCGGCCTCGTAGCCGATCGCGAGTTCGCCGCTCGCCTCGTCGTAACGCGTGCGCAGCCGCGCCAGCAGCTCGTTGCGCATCAGCATCAGATATTTGATCTTCGGCTGATGCACCGGTCTGGCGGGATCGAAGCCCGATGGTCCGTTCTCGATGGCGAAGAGCCGGTCGCCCGGGAAATAGCCGCCGGTTGCGAGATCGGCCCGAATGACGGGCTCGGGCGACAGCCCCTTGACCGGGTAGCGATAGAGCGAAGCGATGCGCATGCAGAGGTCCGAGGCGTTGAGCGGCAGGGCCGGCAGAATGTCCGCAGATGAGGCGCGCTGCCAATCAATTCCGCGCATCGATCCTATGAGCGCGCCGTATCCTGCTCGTCTTCCCCTTCGTCCATGCTGTCGCTGACCGAGCGCTGACAGCCCCAGCCGGTCAGCACATCGTCGGTCTCGTCGGCGACGAAGAAGCGGGCGGCGTCGCGGTCGTAGCCCTCCGCCAGCAGCCGGTCGTAATCGGTATGCACATGGCGGACATGGCTGCCCAGCGCCAGCCACAACGCGGTCGTCGGCGGCAGCGCCTTCATGTGGCGGCGTTCGGCCAGCGCCAATACCGCTTCGGCGTCGGACAGAGGGATTCCCGGCGCCAGCGCGCGCAGCGCCTTGCGAATCGCCTGCTGTCGTCTTGTCCCGGCCATGCGCCATGCTGTCAGGCCGGATTGAGCGAGGTCAATGACTCCGGAGCGCCTCTTCCGTTGCGTGTATGCCACACCTATCTGAGTGGCGCGGGTCGCCGCCGATGGGGCCCGATCGTGCAGGCAGGCAGCCGGGATGCGTCGCCACGGGGCGCGCCGGCGGGCGGGAGTGACCAGATGAACATCGAGAAATACACCGACCGGGCCAAGGGCTTCCTCCAGGCGGCCCAGACCATCGCGCTCAGGGACGGGCACCAGCAGTTCACGCCCGAGCATCTGCTCAAGGCGTTGCTCGACGACAATGAGGGCATGGCGGCCGGGCTGATCGACCGCGCCGGCGGGCAGTCGCGCCTGGCGCTGCAGCTCACCGACGCCGCCCTCGCCAAGCTGCCGAAGGTCAGCGGCGGCGGAGCCTCCGGCGTGCACCTGACGCAGGGGCTGGCGCGCGTCTTCGACACGGCCGAGAAGGCCGCCGACAAGGCCGGCGATTCCTTCGTCACGGTCGAGCGGCTGCTGCTGGCGCTGGCTGTCGAGAAGGAGACCGAGGCCGGCAAGGCGCTGGCCAAGGCCGGGGTCACGCCGCAGGGTCTGAACACCGCGATCGAGGCGATCCGCAAGGGCCGCACCGCCGATTCCGCCAGCGCCGAGCAGTCCTATGACGCGCTGAAGAAATACGCGCGCGATCTTACCGCCGCCGCCCGCGAGGGCAAGCTCGACCCCGTGATCGGGCGCGACGAGGAGATCCGCCGCACCATCCAGGTGCTGTCGCGCCGCACCAAGAACAATCCCGTGCTGATCGGCGAGCCCGGCGTCGGCAAGACCGCCATCGCCGAGGGTCTTGCGCTGCGCATCGTCAATGGCGACGTGCCGGAAAGCCTGAAGGACAAGGAACTGCTGGCGCTCGACATGGGCTCCCTGATCGCGGGCGCGAAATATCGCGGCGAGTTCGAGGAGCGGCTGAAGGCGGTGCTCAACGAGGTCTCCGCGGCCGAAGGCGGCGTGATCCTCTTCATCGACGAGATGCACACCCTCGTCGGCGCCGGCAAGACCGATGGCGCGATGGACGCTTCCAACCTGCTCAAGCCCGCGCTCGCGCGCGGCGACCTGCATTGCGTCGGCGCGACCACGCTCGACGAATACCGCAAATATGTCGAGAAGGACGCCGCGCTCGCCCGCCGCTTCCAGCCCGTCTTCGTCGACGAACCCAGCGTCGAGGACACCATCTCGATCCTGCGCGGCCTGAAGGAGAAATACGAGCAGCACCACCGCGTCCGCATCACGGATTCGGCGCTGGTCTCGGCCGCCACTTTGTCCAACCGCTACATCACCGACCGTTTCCTGCCCGACAAGGCAATCGACCTGGTCGACGAGGCCTCGGCCCGGCTGCGCATGCAGGTCGATTCCAAGCCGGAGGAGCTCGACTCGATCGACCGTGAGATCGTGCGCCTCAAGATCGAGCAGGAGGCCTTGAAGAAGGAGACCGATGCGGGCTCGAAGGAGCGGCTGAAGCGGCTGGAAGCGGAACTCGCCGATCTCGAGAGCCGCTCGGCCACCATCACCGCGCGCTGGAAGGCCGAGAAGGACAAGCTCGGCGCCGCGGCGGAGCTGAAGACCAAGCTCGAAAACGCCCGCAACGAACTGGCCCAGGCGCAGCGCAAGGGCGAGTATCAGCGCGCCGGCGAGCTGGCCTATGGCGAGATCCCGCAGCTCGAGAAGCAGCTCGCGGAAACCGAGGCCGTCGGCGACAACACAGGCATGGTCGAGGAGGCGGTGACGCCCGATCACGTCGCCCAGGTCGTCAGCCGCTGGACCGGCGTGCCGGTCGACCGGATGCTGCAGGGCGAGAAGGACAAGCTGCTCAAGATGGAGGATGTGCTGGCGGCCCGCGTCGTCGGCCAGCGCGAGGCGGTCGAGGCCGTCTCCACCGCCGTCCGCAGGGCGCGCGCGGGGTTGCAGGACCCCAACCGGCCGATCGGCTCCTTCATGTTCCTGGGGCCGACCGGCGTCGGCAAGACCGAGCTGACCAAGGCGCTCGCCGCCTTCATGTTCGACGACGAGACCGCCATGGTCCGGCTCGACATGTCCGAATATATGGAGAAGCACTCGGTCAGCCGGTTGATCGGCGCGCCTCCCGGCTATGTCGGCTATGAGGAGGGCGGGGCGCTGACGGAGGCGGTGCGGCGCCGGCCCTATCAGGTCGTGCTGTTCGACGAGATCGAGAAGGCGCATCCCGACGTGTTCAACGTCCTGCTGCAGGTGCTCGACGATGGCCGGCTCACCGACGGGCAGGGCCGCACCGTCGATTTCCGCAACGTGCTGATCATCATGACCTCCAATCTTGGCTCCGAATATCTGGTCGCCCAGCCCGAGGGCGAGGATTCCGATGTGGTGCGCGGCGAGGTGATGGGCGTGGTGCGGCAGGCGTTCCGACCGGAATTCCTCAACCGCGTCGACGACATCATCCTGTTCCACCGGCTGCAGCGGGCGGATATGGGCGCCATCGTCGACATCCAGATGGCGCGCCTGGCGCGGCTGCTGACCGATCGCAAGATCACGCTCGATCTTTCGGCCGAAGCGCGCGAATGGCTGGCCGCCAAGGGCTATGACCCGGCCTATGGCGCCCGCCCGCTGAAGCGCGTGATCCAGAAATCGGTGCAGGACCCGCTGGCCGAGCTGCTGCTGGCCGGCGAGGTCAGCGATGGCGAGACCGTGCCGGTCCGGGTCGGTCCGCATGGGCTGATGCTGGGCGAGGTCTCGGTGGTGAAGGAGCGGCGCCCGGCCGGCGTGCCGCTGAACTGAGGCAAACGCCGCCGCGTCGCCGGGCGATCGCGGCGGCGTTTGCCTTTGCCCCGTCATGGTCTAAGCATCGCCCCGCTGAACGAGGTGGGGCGATGCTGCAGGATTTTGCCAAACGGACCGAGATGCAGATCCGGACCCGCCTGCCCAATTGGGTGCGGCAGAGCTACCGGCTCCTCAACGCTGCCCGCAAGCCGGCGCCGATCGAGGGCCTGCCGGAGGATTTGCTTCAGGACTGCAGCTTCTGCGCTTCGCGCCTCGTCATGCTGGAAAGGCTGCCGAAACACGGCGTCGTCGCCGAGCTCGGCACCTACCGCGGCGATTTCGCCCGCGACATTCTGCAGCTCAACCAGCCGCGCCAGCTGCATCTGATCGACATCGACTATTCGCATTTCCAGGCGGAGGGCCTGACGGGCCCCGAGCTCACGCGCCATGTCGGCTTCACCGCCAAGACCATCGCGACCTTCCCCGACGCGCATTTCGACTGGATCTACATCGACGCCGATCATTCCTATGCCGGTTGCCTCGCCGATGCCGAAGCCTCGGCCGCGAAAGTGAAGCCGGGCGGCTACATCGCCTTCAACGACTTCGCCCATATCGATCCCTGGCTCGGCTCTTATGGGGTCGGCCGCGCGGCCGTCGCGTTTGCCAAGGCGCATCGCTGGCCGATGGCCTTTTTCTGCTTCCACGCGGCCGGGCTCTACGACGTCGCCTTCCGCAAGCCGTCCTGAGCGCGAGCCGTCCTCAACTCAGACCATCCTTGACTCAGTCCATGAAGCGCGCTTCGCCGGCGACGCGCACCGAGCTGCCGCGTTGCGGCGGGATCTCGGCGCGCAGCCGCGAGCGCATGCCCATATCCTCGCCCTGCACGACCTCGATCGACCCCTTATGCGGCCAGCCCAGATCCCGGAGATAGCCGCCCAGCGCAGCCGTTGCCGCCCCTGTGGCGGGGTCCTCCAGCACGCCGCCGGAGGCAAATGCATTGCGCGCATGGAACAGGCGCGGCGTCTCGGCAAAGCCCAGCAGGATGGTCACCAGCCCGTGCCGCTGCATCAGGGCGCGCCCCGGCTCCAGCTCGTAATGCATGGAAGCCAGCGCCTGCCGTGAGCGCAGGAACAGCGCGAGATGGTCGGCGCCGGCATGGATCAGCGCGGGCGGCAGGCGCGGATCGAGCGCAGTCTCGCCATAGCCGAACAGAGCCAGCGCCGCCGCCGCCAACTCCTGCCCAGCCTGCCGGCTGCGCGTCGGCGGCGATTGCAGCGAGGCCTGATAACGGCCGCCGGTGCTGCGGCCTTCGACCGTGATGGCGGCTTCATTGAGCATCAACGGAAACACGCCGTCGCCCTCCTGCCGGGCGAGAGCCGCACCCAGCGCGATCGTGGCGTGGCCGCAAAACGGCACTTCCGACTGAGGCGCGAAATAGCGGACGCGCCAGCCGCCGCCGCTGGGCGCAGCGAAGGCAGTTTCTGAAAATCCAACCTCCGCCGCCACACGCTGCATCGTCGCGACATCAGGCAGCGACTCGCCGATGACGACGCCAGCGGGGTTGCCGCCGGCGCCACCGTCCGAAAAGGCCGCGATGCGTTGGACCATCATAGCGCTCTCCCTCTCGCTTACACCCCCGGTCGATGCTCAGCCCCGCTTCAGCAGAAACACCGCCTGCGCGCCGAACAGGTTCCAGAACCACCAGGGCGCGCTGACGCCGACGCGCCCGCCGGCTGCGTCGAGCGCGACCGCGCGTTCCTTTTCCGCGCCGATCTGGTCGCAGAGCGCGACGAAATCGCGGATCGTGCAGAAATGGATGTTGGGCGTGTCCCACCAGGCATAGGGCAGCGAATCCGTCACCGGCATGCGGCCGAGAAAGAAGACCTGGCTGCGCATGCGCCAATGTCTGAAATTCGGGAAGGAGACGATGGCGCGCCGGCCGATCCGCAGCATCTGCTCCAGCACGAAACGCGGATTGCGCGTCGCCTGGATCGTCTGGGACAGGATGACGTAATCGAAGGAGTCGTCGGGATATTCGGTGAGGTCGGTGTCGGCGTCGCCCTGGATCACCGAGAGCCCGCGCGCCACGCAGCCGGCGACGCCTTCACGCGATAATTCGATGCCGCGCGCATCGACGGCCCGCGTCTCCGCCAGCAGCGCCAGCAGCGCGCCGTCGCCGCAGCCGACATCGAGCACGCGCGAGCCCGGCGTCACCATCTCGGCGACGAGCTGGAGATCGATGCGGTTGGTGGAGAGGTCGGGCAGTGTCATGGACGATGATCCCATGCTCTTCCGTCATTCCGGGACAGGCCACAGGCCTGGGCCCGGAACCCATGACCACGACAGGCTGCGGTTATGACCGGATATGCGCCCAGTTCCTCCATTGGAATGGGGTGGTCATGGGTTTCGGGCTCTTCGCGGCGCGAAGCCCCGGAATGACGGTGAACGCCCATCATCAAATCCCCCTCGCTCGCGCCGCCGCGCCGAGAAAGCCGCGCGTGGTGGCGAACAGGTTCGGTTCTTCCAACAGGAACGCGTCATGCCCCTTGTCGCTTTCGAGCTCGACGAAGGAGACCGAGGCGCCGGCCGCGTTCAGCGCATGCACGATGGCGCGGGAATCGGCGGTCGGGAACAGCCC
>JBKBRD010000032.1:14238-15289 GCA_046292405.1 Allobosea sp.
AGATCGAAATAATCCATGGCGCGGGTGACATAGAGATAGGAATTGGCGTCGAAGCGCTCGACGAAGCTGATGCCCTGGTGCCGCAGATAGCTCTCGACCTGGAAATCGGCGTCGAATGAGAAGGTCGGCGCCGCCCGGTCCTGCAGCTTGCGCCCGAATTTGCGGTGCAGCGCCTGCTCCGAGAGATAGGTGATATGCGCCCCCATGCGCGCGACGGAGAGGCCCTTGGCCGGCCGCGTGCCCTCTTCGAGGTAGCGGCCGCGGCGCCAGTCCGGATCGGCCATCACAGCCTGTCGCCCGACTTCGTGGAAGGCGATGTTCTGGGCCGAGTGCTTGGCCCCCGTCGCCAGCGGCAGGGCGGAGAAGACGCGCTCGGGATAGCTCGCCGCCCATTGCAGCACCTGCATCCCGCCCATCGAGCCGCCCGCCACGCAAAACAGCGTGGCGATGCCGAGCCGGTCGATCAGCGCGGCCTGGGCGCGCACCATGTCGCGGATGGTGACGATCGGGAAATCCAGCCCCCACGGCTTGCCTGTGGCCGGGTTGGTGGAGGCTGGGCCTGTCGTGCCCGAGCAGCCGCCCAGCACATTGGCGCAGATCACGAAGAAGCGCTCGGTGTCGATCGGCTTGCCCGGGCCGATCATCGCCGTCCACCAGCCGCCCTTGCCGGTGATCGGGTTGCGGCTGGCGACATGCTGGTCGCCGGTCAGGGCGTGGCAGACGAGAACGGCGTTGGATTTCTCCGCGTTCAGCGCGCCATAGCTCTGATAGCCGATCTGCCACTGCTCAAGCACCGCGCCGCAATCCATGATCAGCGGCGTGTCGGGGCCGAAGCGTTCGAGCCGGCTGGAAGGCTCGTTGGCTTCCTTGAGCGGGTCTGAAAGGCTCGCGGGATCCTGGGTCATCATCGTCCGCTTCGACAGGTCGATTTGTCCTGCCGGTCGTTTCCGTCCGGTAGATCGAACTGATCGATGGCGCGCCGCCGCGCCGCTGTCAACGCGCCGATGCATCTCGTCGCTTTGCCAAGGGGCCGCGACAGCGCTAAGAGCCT
>JBKBRD010000033.1:0-15164 GCA_046292405.1 Allobosea sp.
GCCGCCGACCCAGGCCGGCATGACGACATCCTTCAAATAGGCCGGCATATGCGCGGTGATGAAGGCGAGCTGGAAACCGCAGGTGAAGAAACCGAGCACGAGCAGCACATAGGAGCGGTGCTTGAAGGCCTCGCTCAGCGCCTGCGCGATGGATTGGTTGGGCAGGTTTACGGCGGAGGCGGGCTGGACCTGGCCCTTGCGCGTGCCGAGCACCACGGTCAGCGGCATCACCAGCAAAACGGAGACAGCAAAGACATAGAGCGCCTGGTGCCAGCCGATCTGCTCGATCAGGATGTTGCCGATCGGCGGGAACAGGAACTGGCCGAAGGAGCCCGCCGCCGTGCCGGCGCCGAAGGCCATCGGCCGCCAGGATTCCGGCAGCAGCTTACCGAAGGCGGCGAGCACCAGATTGAACGAGCAGGCCGACAGGCCGAAGCCGATCAGCACGCCGGCGCCCAGATGCATGGCCAGCGGCGTGGTGGCGACGCCCATCATGACGAGGCCGAGCGCATAGAGCACCGCGCCGAAGCAGAGCACGCGAACCGTGCCGAACCGGTCGGCCACCGCGCCGGCAAAAGGCGCGCCCAGCCCCCAGAGCAGGTTCTGGATGGCTATGGCGAGGCTGAAGGTGTCGCGGCCCCAGCCGAACTCCAGCGTCATCGGGATCTGGAAGAGGCCGGCGCTGGCGCGGGGACCGAAGGTGATCAGCGCGATCAGGCAGCCGCCGGCCACGATGATTTCCGGCGCGTAGGTCCGCTTGGCCGTGGTGGACATGGGGCGGTCTCCGCAGGGCGATGGCGCCCGGTTTCGAAATCGGCCGCAAAATAGCGACAGATTCATCACAATCTCTAATGCCAATTGGTGAGATGGCGCATCACAATCCTGCATGGGCGCAGAGATCCGACTGGCCAAATCTGCGGCGGGGTGCTCGGAATCGTCGACCTTGCAGCCAGCGGCGAGCCTGCGCCCGCCGCAGGCGCGACGCCTCCCCCTCCCCCCGCTCGCGGTGGGGAGGGCTGGGGTGGGGGGGCAGCGCCGCTTGGAGCTGGCGGTCGAGGACGTTGCCCTGGCTTTCCTGCCCCCCATCCCTAACCCCGGCGCTCTGTCCCAGTTTCCACCAGCCCGGCGCAGGGCCCATTAACCCGCGCTCAACCCTACCGAAGCCATAACCGAATCCTGCGCATGCAATCCGGCAGCCGGGGGCTCTCGCGCTGTTGTCGCTGGTCGAGTGGGTGTCAGTCAGGTGCGTCTTCGCAAACGGACAAGGCGGATCGGAGCGGTCGGGCTGAAATGGGCCGTGGCCACTGTCGCGCCCTGGGCGCTGTCGATGGGGCTGCTGGTCTCCTTCACCGCATCGGCCGGCCAGAATTACGACGGCCCCGGCCTGCCCTATTCGCTCGTCCACCGCACCGCGCCGGCTTTCGCCTCGGAACTGCCGGAAGGGCCGTCGCTGCTGATCGCCGCCAGCGCCTTCCGCCTGCCGGGGCTGTCGCTGCAATCCTCCTTCCGTGAAGCTCATCTCTCCTTCGACGATCCCGAGCGGCGCATCGCCATCGATCCGCGCCAGCCGCGCGAGGATCTGAAGCGCGCGGCGAAGGGTTTTCCCGAGGTGAACCGCAGCGCCAAGGGCGATCCGCTGCCCGGGCTGCGGCCGAGCCTGACCGGCCGCCATCCCGGCGAACTCGAGCGCGTCGTCTTCGGCGACACCCAGCCCAAGCTGATCTCGGGCGGCTTCACCCTGCCCGAGCCCGACGCGCCCTCGGGCCAGGATACGCCCGTCGGCTTCGTGCCCTACGCCAATGACGAGGGGCTGACCGACCCTGCCCTCTCCGACTCGTCTCCGCATACGCTGCGGCCGGCGATCACCTCGCCGCGGCAGGCCGAGCTCTATCTCGAAAGCGTCGACGGCTCGACGCCGTCGGTGTCGCTGCGCACGGCCTCGGCCTCCAGCACGCCGGCTGTGAGCTACAGCGTCGCCACGCTCGCCCCGGCGACCGCGCCGCTGCAGGTCTCGCTGGGGCGGCCCGAGGGTCTGGCCAGGACGCCCAACGTCGCCGGCAGCGCCATCCGCAAGCAGGATGACAACGCCCGCGAGATCTACACCGCGCTGATCCAGCCCGAACACATGGCGCGCGAGCAGCGCTGCCTGGCGGAGGCGGTGTATTTCGAGGCGCGCTCGGAATCCGAGGAAGGCCGCGCCGCGGTGGCGCAGGTGGTGCTGAACCGGGTCAAGAGCCCGCTCTACCCCAACAGCGTCTGCGGCGTGGTCTACCAGAACAGCAACCGCCACCTCGCCTGCCAGTTCACCTTCACCTGCGAAGGCAAGTCGCTGCGCATCACCGAGCCCGGCCCCTGGCGCGACGCGGTCCGCATCGCCCGCGAGGTCTATGAGGGCACGACCTACCTGACCGAAGTCGGCGCCTCGACCCACTACCACGCCAATTACGTGCGGCCCTATTGGGCCAAGAAGCTGAAGAAGATGGACACGATCGGCCAGCATATTTTTTACAAGCTGCGGCCGGGGCAGACGTGAGGGTGTTGGGGGTGGCGCCTGTGCGCCAGGACCCGACAATGAGGGCGCGCCCCAAAGCGGACGGACGGCTCCGGCGGACTGCGCTCGGGGCGGAATCGTGATGGATTGCGGCCGGAGCCATTCTCGGCTCTGATCCTGGCGAGGCTGTGCAGGAGACCGCATTATTCGTGCTGACGGCGATCCCCTCGAGGCTGAGCGCGCGTTGCGGCTCCGCTACCACTATGTCGAGTTCCTGACGGAGCATCTGTCGGATTGCTGCCGGGTCTTTGGTGGCGACCTTCAGGAGATGTTGGTGTTGGCGGTCATGGGCCAGGTTCATCTGCGGGCCGGTCTCGATGTAGGCCCCGACGGCCTGGTCAAGCCGCGCTCGATCCCCGGCCCGATCGGGATCACGGCGTCGCGGATCGCCGATGTCACGGGTATTCCGCGGCAGACCGTACGCCGCAAGCTTTCGAAGCTGGAGAGCCGCGGCTGGATCGTGCCGAAACCGTCGGGCCTCTGGGTGATAGCCCTTCGCGATGGCGTGGCGGTGGCGCGTCAGGGCAAAGATGGGCTGGATGCGCTCGATGCCAGATCGATGGACCGCGTTCTGCGCATGGCCCGACAACTGTCAAAGATCGTAACGGGAACAGAACGCCCGCTTTGAGCAGGTAGGCCCTTGCCGCTCGCCATCCACATCGCGACGGTGGCGTCGGGAGGCCCCCATGTACGATCCATCGCTCTTTCGCCTCGACGGCGACGTCGCTCTCGTCACCGGAGCCGGTGCTGGCATAGGCCGGGCGATTGCGCAGACCTTCGCCGCGGCCGGCGCCGCCGTCGTGGTCACCGACAGGACGCAGGTCGATGCGCAAAAGGTCGCCGCCGACATCGCAAGCTCGGGCGGCCGCTCCCGCGCCTTGGCCTGTGACGTCACCCAGCCCGAGCAGCTCGAGGCTGCGGTGGCCGGCGCCATCGGCGCCTTCGGGCGCCTGACCATCCTCGTCAACAACGCCGGCGGCGGGGGACCCAAGCCCTTCGACATGCCCATGGACGATTTCCGCTGGGCCTATGATCTCAACGTCTTCTCGCTGTTCCGACTGACGCAGCTGGCTGCCCCGCACATGGCTGAGGCCGGCGGCGGCGCCGTTCTCAACATTTCCTCGATGGCCGGCGAGAACCGCAATCAGCGCATGGCTTCCTATGGATCGTCGAAAGCGGCGGTCAATCATCTGACCCGCAACATCGCTTTCGATCTGGGGCCCCGCGGTATCCGCGTCAACGCCATCGCGCCGGGCGCGATCCGCACGGACGCGCTGGCCTCGGTGCTGACGCCGGCGGTCGAGACGGCGATGCTGCGGCACACGCCGCTGGGTCGTCTCGGCGAGGCCGTCGACATCGCCAACGCCGCACTGTTCCTGTGTTCGCGCGCTGCGAGCTGGATCAGCGGCCAGGTGCTGACCGTGAGCGGCGGGGGCGTTCAGGAGTTGGACTGACCTCGCGCGACCTGATCAAACACAGGAGGAGTTCGATGGGCTTCGATGCTTTTGCCGGGTTCCGGATGGCGGGCCATTCAGCCATCGTGACCGGCGGCGCCCAGAACATCGGGGCGGCCATCGCCCGCAGCCTCGCAGGCGCTGGCGCACGGGTGATGATCGCCGATCTCGACGGCGACAAGGCGGCTGCGACGGCCGCATCCATCGCCGCCGAAACGGGGGCAGACTGCCTCGGCCGGGCCTGCGACGTCACGAAGGCCGATCAGATCGAGGCCGTCGTGGCCGCCACCGTCACCGCTTTCGGGGGGCTTTCGACGCTCGTCAACAATGTCGGTTGGGGTGGCCGGCAGGACGATCCGACCGCGATTCCGGACGAGGAGTTCATTGCCTCCTACCGCCTCAATACGATCAGCGCGTATCGCATGAGCATGGCATGCCTGCCCCATCTCAAGGCGGCGACGAACGCCACGATCACCAATTCGGGATCGTTTTCCTCCGCCGTGCCGGCCTACGACATCCTCCCCTATGCCACGGCGAAGGCGGCGCTCAACCAGATGATGGTTTCGATCGCGCATTTGCTGGCCCGCAAGGTGCGGGTGAATTCGGTCCTGATCGGAACGGTCCTCACCGCCGGCTATGGCGATGCAGGGATCGACGAGGCCGTGCAGCAGCGCATGAAGCACCCCGATACCCTCACGGGCCGCCCCGGAACCCCAGAGGACGTCGCCAATGCCGTGCTCTGGCTCTGCTCGCCAGGGAGCGGCTGGGTCAGCGGCCAAACGATCAACGTGCATGGCGGGGGCGGCGTCGTGCGTCTCTTCGGGCACTGACCAGAGCGATCCGCGGCGCCGCCGGCACGAAGGGAACCTTGGGTATGAGAATGGCGATTGCGGCTGCTGCGGTCTCGGCCGCACTCGGCGCCATGTCGGCGGCCTCGGCGCAGAGCCGGGACGCCGCGAAGCCGGTCAGCGATCGCCAGGTCGCCGTCATGATGTTCGTCGATTATGGCCGTTCCTACGGCTATCAGAGCATGCTGGCGGCGATCCAGATCGACATGGTCAAGGCCCAGATCGCTCGCGACCAGGCCCTGCTGAAGCAGAAGGAAGAGCTCCATCGCAGAAAGGCGATCCCGCTCGTCGAGATCGAGATCGCCCGGCTGAAGGATCTCTGGAACCGCAAGCAGCTGGTGGTGGCCGAGAAAAGCCTGGCGGCGGTTTCTGCCCAATACCAAGCGATGGGCGAAATGGCCAAGCACTTCGGCGGGGTCGATGTTCCCGCCGACGCCCTCTACGCCTCCTTTCGGCGCGCCTGGGACGCAGGCTGTGACAAGGGGCCCGACGAGGTCGAGGCCATGCGGGCATGGGCCGCGTTCGCGACCAAGTCCGCGGAACGCACTCGGCAGTTGAACCGGCTGGGCCGTGAAAGCAGGACGTCGTTGCTCGAAAAACAGACGCAGCAGAAGATCGCCCAGGCCAATTATGAGCAGAGGGCATCCAGGCTGGATCGCTGCAGGGCCGTCCTGTTTCCTGATCTCAAGGATATTCTGGCGCTCGACCCATGATAGACCGCGCGGCGGTCGGAGCCAGGAAGCTGGCCACCGAAAGATCCGACCTCGCCGCCACTGACCGTGCTGTTCTTTAGCATCGCGCCCTGTTTGGGCAGGACGCGCCAAGTGCGGAGATCGAACGCTGCCTGAAACCAGAGATGATACTGCGCCGGGATGGTCCGGGTCGCGCCGTCCGGTCTGTTCAAGCGTGCGGATAATGCGGTCAATGCGGGGATTTAGATATTATCTCATTGCATACTTGGACGTTATGGAGAGGACTTTTGTCATGGGAAGAACGGGCCCAACTCCGTGAGGAATTGGGTTGCTGCCGTTGCACAGGCGCCGCCACTGAGCAGCCGACCTCGCAGACGCTCGTAGCGGTCATTGCCCAACACCCGCTTGGCCGACGCCAAGGCGAGGTAGCGGGTCTGGCACGTTGCGATCTCCCACCAAACCTGTTGGAGCCAGCGGGCCAGTTGCGCGTCCGACGTGGACTGTAGCACCGCGAGGCGGGGCACGTCCCAGGCCCGCGCATCGGTGCGCCACAGGCCCACGCGCGATGAGCACACGGCGGAGTAACCGGCGCGCGCAGCGACTTGCCGCAATTGGGGAACAACGCGGCCGCCCGGCGGGGCGAATAAGGTGACCGGGCGGCCAAGCTTATCTTCGATGGCCTTTTTGGAATCGGCCACCTGCGCCACAATCTCCGCTGGGGTCATTTCGTCGAGGTACCGGTGATCCAGGCCATGCGACTGAATGGACATCCCTGCATCGGCCATCACGCGCAGGTCACACCAGCCGAGGTTGTGGATCTTGCCCACGCGAGAGGAATTGATGAAAAAATCGGCGCTGCCACCGCCGCTGGCGATGCGTTCAGCCGCCACGGCATTGCTGCGATGGCCGTCGTCGAACGTGAACGCCACGGTCCGCACACGGTCTGCCGGTGCGGCCAGCAGCTGCGCCACACTACGTGCGCGCAAGCCCTGTTCGGCCAGGAGCGCCAGGTGGCTCTCGAACTGGCGAGAGGAGATGACGTAGGGTGGCTCAGCACCTTCGCATTCACCGCGGGCATTGCCTAGCGCGTGATACATCAGAACGGCAACGCAGGGCACAATTATACCTCCATTTTATCCCTACGAATCAATGCGAACCAAGATCATCTTCCTGTATTATTTAGTACTAATTCTAAAAAATCGAAAACTTTATAAACATGCGAGTCAATACGTCGCTTCAAGCACAAGACCACAGTTATTATGGGGGTTAATTCCATTTTTACTTCTTATTTGGGTAAAAAATATTCTCTGTTACTCGCAACAGACGCCAACGCTTATCCGAAATGTTTTTGCTTTTGATTGTATGCATACCATCGATGCCACACGGATTGGTCGCACGGGATGTCAAGATGTAGTGGCGCGCCGACTGCGTGTGTTGACAGGCGTCAATAATGGCCTGCTGCCGGTCGTGAGTGGCGTTAAGACTAAAACTACTCTCTGTTCGAACTCAGCTGAGCTGAGATTGTCGATGCGCGAGTGCCTTGCGATGTATCGTGCAGATGGGCTCAACCACCTGCCGACGTTAGAATAGTGGCGATGGCGCTAATCACGCGGCATTGGTAATCTCGGACTCGCCACGCGTAGCCCTCGGCAGATGTGGCGCGATCCGCGCGAATTGCGCATTTGTCATTCAGTAGCCAGCCAATCGTGCCTCACGGGCCAAAGCCCCGTGACTTGATCAGCGTCAAGTTCAGTCGCCCGCGGTCGCATAGAAAGCCTCTACGAATTGAGACGACGTCGCTGACGGATTGTCTCCCCTGGGGGAGGGGTTCGCAGCCATTGACCGGCAGATTTTGGCCGCGAGGGGGCTGGATGGTCGAGACCTGACTGGATCACCGACGATCTCGGAAGTGGGAACGCTCCTGTCGGCGACGGACGGGCGGCCCGTCCCTCGGCGATGACGGCAGCGGCAGCTATGTATCGGAAATGACCATGGCCGCGGAGGACAGCATGTCTCACGCATTGGAGGTCGAAGCCGTCAAGGCGCGCTATGCGCGCCGCCAGGACGGCTCTCTCTACGACATGCGCCGGCCCGACATGCGGCACACCCTCGAGGAGCGAAGGCAGCTCATGCGTCGGTTCCTGAGCGGGCGGGCCTGGCAAGATCTGAGCACGCGCTGCGCCTTGGAAATTGGCTGCGGAGAAGGCAATGTCCTTGCCGATCTCCTCACGATCGGTTTTACGCCGGAACGCCTAGTCGGGATCGACCTTCTGCCTGAAACTCTGGAGCAGGCGCGGCGAAAGCTGCCGGCAGGTGTCCGGCTTATGGGCGGCGACGCCTCCGTTAGCCGCGTCGATCCCATGAGCCAGGACCTCGTTCTGCAGTTCACTGTCTTCTCTTCGATTCTGGATTGCGCGTTTCAGGAGGATCTGGCGGAGACGATGTGGAGGTATCTCAAACCCTCGGGAGCCATTCTCTGGTACGACGCCGTCGTCAGCAATCCTCGCAACCCGGATATGCGGGGCGTTCCCGTTCACCGGATCAAGCAACTGTTTCCCAAAGCCAAGATCGACGCGCGGCGAGTCACCCTCGCACCGCCTCTGGCGCGCGCCGCGTGCCGCCTCCATCCGTCACTCTACCCGTTGCTGAACCGGATCGCGGCGCTTCGGTCGCATGTCATGGCGTGGATCGAGAAACCTGCTGACTGAGAGGGCCCGTCGACAGGCCAAGTCAGGCCACGCCGATCGCTCCCGCGAACGCGACGGCGACCAGCCCCAGGCGATCGATAGAAGCCTTTCTCGGGACAAGGCTGCGCGGAACGTCATCGCGCTCTGACCTGGGCTTTCACGGTCCGTGCTTCGACATCGACCTGGGCCGACAAGGCCGGCGGCGCGCATCGAGCGAGCCACGCTCTTCTTCCCCGATCGCAAGTCGTCGGTCTTGAATCGGGCGCGAATGCGCAGCGTGCCATAGGTTTTTTTGCCCAAAACCGGGCAATCCATATGTCGGAAATGAGCCAAAAGCAGACCGCCCTCGCCTCCGCAAAGAAAAACGCGCCCGGCCTGCGCCGAGCGCGCCCTTTGTTCTATCCGGCGAGCCGCCCTACACGGCAGCCCCCTCAGTTCAGCCCCAGCGTCCCGCGCAGCTTCGAGAGATCTTCCGCCAGCGCGTTCACCGGGCCGCGCATGGCGTTGCGGTCCTTTTTGCTGACCTTGTCGTAGCTGACGAAGCCGCCGCCCGGCGCGGCGTATTTCTCCAGCAGCTTGCCGACCTTGGCGAAATTGGCGTCGATGCGCTGCACCAGTTTCGGCGATTCCTGCGTCGTCAGCGGCCGCAGCAGATCGTGGATCTTGCGGGCGCCCTCGACATTGGCCTGGAAATCCCAGAGGTCGGTGCGGCTGTAGCGGTCCTCCTCGCCCGAAATCTTGGTCTTGGCGACCTCCTCGATCAGCGCGGCGGCGCCGCCCACCACCTTCTCCGGCGGCACGGTCAGGCTCTTGATGCGCCCCTGCAGCGCCTCGATGTCGGCGACCAGCTTGTCGGCGATGGGGGCGAGGCCTTCGGTCGAGTTCTTGGCGAAAAGCCCATATTCGAGCCGGTGGAAGCCGGTGAAGGCGGGGTCGGCCTCCTTCTTCTCGAAATCATCGGCGCGCACGTCGATGCTCTTGTCGAGATCGGAGAAGAGTTCCGCGATCGGCTCGATGCGCTCGTAATGCATGCGGGCCGGGGCATAGAGCGCCTTGGCCTTGTCGAGTTCGCCGGCCTTGATCGCGGCGACGAAGCCCTGCGTCTTGGCGAGCAGCGCCTGCGTCTCCTGCCCGACCCAGATCTTGTAGTCGGCGATGGGGGCGACGATGTCGCCCGGCGCGACTTTCGCCGCGAGCGGGGCCGAGAGCAGCGCGCCGACGAGGACGAGCGCCGACGGCAGAGCGCGTCTGAACTGGCGGATCAGGGACATGAGACTAGCCTTCCTTGCGGGTGGTGAGCGTGGTGATTCCGGCCTCGCGCAGCAGGGCGCCGCCGAGGATGTCGTCCGGGCCGGGAACCCCCGGCAGGGCGAAGAAGAAGCCGCCGCCATAGGGCTTGACGTATTCCTCCAGCGGCTCGCCGTTCAGGCGCCGCTGCACGGCGAGAAAGCCGTCGCGCAGGCTGTTCTGATAGGCGATGAAGAGCAGCCCCATATCGAGCTGGCCGGAGCGGGTCGCGCCGTTGGAGTAGTTGAAGGCGCGCCGGATCAGCGGGGAGCCGACGCCGCGGCGGCCATCGGGATTGGCGAGGCGGATATGCGAGTCGAGCGGGATGCGCGCGCCGCCGGGATCGTCGGCATAGCCGGGATCGTCGAATTCGCGCTGGCGCCCGAGCGGCGCGCCGGAGTCGCGGCTGCGGCCGAAAATCGCCTCCTGCTCGCCGAGCGGCGTGCGGTCCCAGCGCTCGACATAATTCCGGATCAGCCGGACGACCTGGTAGGAGCCGCCTTTCGTCCAGCCCGAGCCTTGCAGCCAGACGATGCGGTCCATCTCCGCTGCATCCGCGATATCGGGATTGGCGGTGCCATCCTTGAAACCGAGCAGGTTGCGGCCGGCCCCGATCGGCTTGGCGCGGCGCTGGCCATGGGTTGCGGCAAAGCCCTCCTGCTTCCAGCGCAGGGAGAGCGTGTCGGGCGTGTGCTTGATGATGTCGCGCAGCGCATGCAGCGTCTCTTCCGGGGTCTCGGCGCAGATCTGGACCAGCAGATCGCCATGGCAGCTCTCGGCCTCCAGCGCGTCATTGGGAAAAGCCGGCATCTCGATCAGCTCCGGCGGGCGCAAGCGGGCGAGGCCGAAGCGCTCGTCGAACAGCGAAGCGCCCACCGAAACGGTCAGGGTCAGGCGCTCGGGCAGGATCTCAGGGCCGAGAATGCCGGAATCGGCCGGGGGATAGCGCGGGTCCAGCACGGGCGGCCGGCCGCCCTGGCTCAGGAAGCGCGCCCGCTCGGTCAGGAGCGCGAACAGCTCGCGCAGCTCGTCTCGCGTCTCGAGCAGGAGATCGAAGGCGGCGACCAGCCCGGCATAGGGTTGCGGCGTGACGATGCCGGCCTGATGCGCGCCATGAAACGGCACGATGAGCGGCTGGGCCTCCTCGGCCTGGGCCGGCAGGGTCGCAGCGGCGGCAAGGCCCGCGAGCCCGGCGAAAAGCCGCCGCCGGTCCGGCAATGTCGGCGTGTCGTCGCGGTCCATCTCAGCTCAACCCCAGAGCCCCTGAAACCTTGTCGAGATCGGCTGCGAGCGCCGCGCCGACATCGGCCAATGGCCCATGCGACGCCGACAGGCCGGCGCGCAGCGCCGCAAGATCGCGCTCCAGCGCCGCGGCCAAGCCCGCATCCGCCCGCTTGACCAGCGGCAGGAGATGGGCGGCCGGCGCCTCGATCCCGGCAAGCAGCGCGAGCGCATCGCCGGCGTCGATCTGCGCCAGGCTGCGCGCCGCCGCCGCCAGCCCCGCCAGCAGCGTTCGCGGCGAGGGCGAGAGCGCCCGCACCGCCTTGGCATAGGCCGCGGCCGGAGCGGCGAGATCGGCAGAGGGGCTGGCCAGGGCCTGGTCAAGCGCTTGAGCCTGCGGCGCCGCCAGCGCCTCGATCGGCGCCAGATTCAGCAGGGCGGCGCGGATGGCGGCGCGATCCTGGGCGGCCGCGGCGCGCTCGATCTCGCCCAGCGCCCCCAGCGTCCAGACCCGGTACTCCGCGGCGAGCCCGATCAGCTCGGCCGCGCCGGGCCTGGCGGCGCCGGCGGCCTCCGAGCCCGTGACGCGCAACCGGCCGCGCGGATTGCTCAGCAGCCCGCAGGTGACCTCGTAATCGCCCGGCTGCAATGTGGTGGTCAGCTTTTGCCGGAAGCCGGGGGCGATGTTCTCGCGCTCGTCGACGATCATCACCCCTTTCAGGATCTCCCATTCCAGCGCCCGGCTGCTGCGGTTCGTGATGATGAAGGTCACGTGTCCGGCCGGCACGGTGAGCTCGGCCGGCTCGCAGCCTTTGGCGGTGACCACGACCGGCACCGCCGGCGCCTCTCCTGCGCAAGCCGGCCCCGCCGCCAGCAACGCCGCCGTCGCCAGCAACAGACGGATCGACCCGGATGCGGCGGCCGATCCGCCCCGCCCTGCCCTCGCAGACGGATCAAGCATTGCGCACCTGCGCGGCAGAATGGCGGACGCCCGGGGCCGGGCGCAGGAAGAGCGCCAGCGCCGGGATGAGATAGGCGAGATAGAGCATGACTTCGCCCAGGCTCGGCGCATCGCGATAGCCGAACAGGCCCGAGAGCAGCGTGCCCGCCAGGCCGTCTACCGGCAGCGCATCGCTGAGATCATAGGCGGTGGCCTGGAGCTGGTTCCACAGCCCGGCCTCATGCGCCGAACGCAGCGCCCCCGCCAGCAGCCCCGCCGCGACGAACAGGATCAGCACGCCGGTCCAGCGGAAGAAGCGCCGCAGATCGAGCCTGCGCCCGAAGCGGAAGATCGCCACGCCGATCGCCGCGGCGACGACGAGGCCGAGGCAGGCCCCCAGCGCCGCCTCCGGCCCGACATCCTCCTGCGAAAAGGCCGCGATCAGGAAGACGACGGATTCCAGCCCCTCGCGCGCCACGGCGAGGAAGGCGATGCCGGCCAGCGCCATGCCGCCGCCGGCCGGACGCGCCAGCGCCGATGCGAGCTGGCCGTGCAGCGCGGTCTTGAGCGACAGCGCCGCCTTGCGCATCCAGAACACCATGCCGGTGAGGATCGCGGCCGCGACCAGGCCGATCGCCGCCTCCAGGCCTTCCTGCGCCTTCTGCGGAAATTCCGCCGCGGCCCATTCGAGCCCGAGCCCGGCCGCCGCGCAGAGCAGCACGGCAAACCCCACGCCGACCCAGACCGCCGGCAACGCATCGCTCCGCCCGGTCTGCGCGAGATAGCTGGCGATGATGCCGACGATCAGCGCCGCCTCGACGCCTTCGCGCAACATGATCAGGAAAGGAACGAACATCGGCAGGGACTCACGCGGTAACTTCCGCTGAGAAAACTAGTAGTGTTTGCCGATATGTTCAACTTTATTGTTTTTTATCTATTCTAATGTAAGTATTCGCGAGTTACGTGCCCGCACATTTCACCGAGGCCCCTCCCCCAAGCCCTCATCCTGAGGAGCCGCGTCAGCGGCGTCTCGAAGGATGGTCCAGCTGTCACCGGGGCCTTCTGGAGCATCCTTCGAGACGGCCCTGACGGGCCTCCTCAGGATGAGGGCTCAAGGGGGCGGACGGACGCGGGTCGTCTTGCTCGGCGTCATCGCCACCCCCTTGATCCGACCCACCAGCCCTCATCCTGAGGAGCCGCGAAGCGGCGTCTCGAAGGATGGACCACAGGTCACCGGAGCCTCCCGGATCATCCTTCGGGACGGCCCTGCGGGCCTCCTCGCAGATGAGGGCAGTGGCGTGGTCTGACCGCGGTATCGTGTTCGCGCGCGGGGCGCCCTGCACTGGCGTAAGCCTCAGAGCCGATAGTCGAAATTGTCTCAAATCCGAGCGATCTCCTCCACGCATTCTCAATCTGAATGAACGCAGGCCGCAGCGTCGCAATGGTTAATTTTACCTTGTTTGGCCATTTACATTGCGTTCATCATCCCGATCCGGCTTTCCTGCGTTCAACAAGCGATGCGGCAACGTCGCGGGAGAGGTCACACAGAGATGAAGCGTTCGGTTCTCACAGCTTCGGCATTCACAACCGCTTTGCTGCTCGGCGCGCCGGGCGCACAGGCGGGCTGCTATGGTTCGTCCTGCCGCCCGGCCCCCTGCCAGGGCGCGGCCTGCTACACGCTGGTCCAGACCCCGCCGGTCTATGGTTCCGTCGCCGAAACCCATGTTGCGCGGCCCGAACAGGTGCAGGCGCAGGTCGTCCCGGCCCGCTACGAGACCACGCTCGAAACGGTGATGATCCACCCGGCCCGCAAGGTCGCGCATCACCGCCCGGCCGAGTACGGCGTCGTCTCCGAGAAAGTTATGCTGTCGCCCGGCGGCAAGCGCTGGGAAGTGACCCGCGACGGCCATGGCCGCATGGTCGGCTGCTGGGTCGAAACCCCCGCGCATTACGGCTATCGCCAGCGCACGGTCGAGATCGCGCCCGCAAGCGTATCCTACGAGATCGTTCCGCCGGTCTACAGCCAGCGGCAGCGCCAGGTGATGACCAGCCCGACCCATGTCGTGCGCCACACCATTCCCGCCGTCTACGAGACCCGGCACAGGCCGGTGCTGCTCCAGCCCGCCTCGCGGCATTGGGCCCGCGCCGGCTACTGAATTTGACTGCCAGACCCTATCGTCACGGATAGAAACACCTGAACCCCGGCTTCGGCCGGGGCTTTTTTTGGCCCGGCTTCAGGCCAGCCGGCCGGTGATCAGGATGAGGACGCCGAGCCCAAGGGCGAAGGCGAGCAGGCGCGCGCCCATGCGCACCAGCGCACCGGGCGGGATCTGCGTGACATAGCCCGCCGCGACTTCGGCGAGGCCGAGCCCGAGCAGCAGGAAGATGAAGGGCGGGAAACTGTCCGTCGCGCCCAGCCAGCCCGCCTTGGCGGCGAAGCCGACCAGGGCGCCGAGCGCGCCGCCGACCGCGACGAAGATGAGTTCGTTGCGCGTCAGGCGGCCCATGATTTCAGCGGCGCCGGAAGTTCTGGTTGCGCGGCGGCACGCCGGGACCGGGGCCGGCCGTCTTCTGGCGGAAGTTGATGCGGCCGCGATCGAGATCGTAGGGCGACATCTCGACGACGACACGGTCGCCGGCGATGGTGCGGATGCGGTTCTTCTTCATCTTCCCGGCCGCATAGGCCAGGATGATGTGTTCATTGTCGAGCTTCACCCGATAATTGCCGTCGGGCAGGACTTCGACCACGGTGCCGTCGAATTCGAGCAGTTCTTCTTTAGCCATGCGTTCGTCCTTCGTGTGCCCAGGGGCGCTTGGACCGGAGGGGCGCAGGGGCCGATCCGGTCCGGCTTGACGGAAAGCGCGTCAGGTCGCGCGCCGCCGGGCGCCGTTGGTGCGTCGTTGATCTGTTCTTTGCTGCAAGAATGCAACGCCGCCAAGCCCTTCCTTGGCGGGCGCGGCTTCTTTTCGCTGGACGGGCTGCTCGCTGCGGGCCGGGCGCTCGCTGCGCGGGGCTTCGCTGCGCGAGGCGCCGCCTGCGGGCTTGGCGCCCTGGCGCTGGCCCGACGGCCGGCCATGGTCGCGCCCGGAGCCGCCCTCGCGTCCGCCGCCCTGCTGGCCACGGCCGCCACGGCCCTGGTTCTGCGGCGGCTTCTTCGGCGTGCGCCCATCCCAATACGGCACCTCGCCGACGGGGGTGATGGCGACGCGGGTCAGCTTCTCGATGGCGGCGAGATCGCCGCGCTCTTCCGGCGTGCAGAAGGCGATGGCGACGCCCGACGCGCCGGCGCGCGCGGTGCGGCCGATGCGGTGGACATAAGTCTCAGAGACGTTGGGCAGGTCGAAATTGACGACATGGCTGATGCCGTCGACATCGATGCCGCGGGCGGCGATGTCGGTGGCGACGAGAATGCGCAATTCGCCGTCACGGAAGGCGCCGAGCGCCCGCTCGCGCTGGCCCTGGCTCTTGTTGCCGTGGATCGCG